>JADGNM010000300.1 GCA_017883485.1 Methanosarcina sp. | reverse complement strand
TGTTATGTGCTGCGGAAAACAGTCTATCCTGATAAGATTGATAGTGACTGTCCACTACCTGAGAATATGATGTATTAATGCATTAAAAGATTAATTTATCACATCTCGGACACGTCACAGCATATCGATAGAATGCTTTTTTATGTCAGGCCTGCAGATGCCAGGCTAAATAATTTATCACAAAAAGGAAAAAGAGGGTGTTATCATTACTCGATTGTTTCAATCTTTTCTTTCTTAACAAAAGGTTTCCAAATCTTCTCAGGCATCTAAGCAGGCCTATTCTCTGGAGAGTTTACATGCTCGCGCCATCCTTGAACACATGAACTTGGGTATTTTTGCATATCCCCTCGAAAAGGTATATTAAGACTTAATAAATATACAATTCAGAAAATTAAATATCAAGAGCCATATCAAATACCTAAGTGAATGACATTCATAGATCTCTAAGAAGTTAAAGGAAATGTTCTATCCTCAAAGATTACTTGGTTTTTAAAAAATTTTTACTGTAAGAAAAAGAGTCAGTAGCCAGGAAAGAGCATATAAATATTTGAAATAATATATTTATCGTTCCTTAATATACCTTTTCGGGGGGTCGTGCAAAAATACTCATTTAGAGAATCCTGACCAGCTTTCAAGCCTGTTAAACTTTATCAATCCGATTTCAGAAAATGCTGACTCCCTTAACCGAGGGCAGGCTAAGAATCTTATCCACAAGGTCTCCGGGAACTTTGCGGTCGGTAATGATTGTAAGTCTCGGATTATCAGTAAGGTAGGGGTCATCCGAGACAGCCTGACGGATGCTTACGTTATGTTTGGAGATCAGGCCTGCAACTTCAGCAAGGATGCCCACGTGAGAGGCATCTTCCGGAATAATAATAATCACTCCTAATCCGAGAGAAGGGGCAACGTCCCTCAGGAAAGGAATGGAGTGAACATTTTTAAAAATCGTGCTCAAAAATTCATCTGAGATTATGGTTTTTGTAGTTGCGTCAACCACTCGCCTATCGACACCTACCTCTTTTGCAAGCTGGGTATGCGCTATCTCAATGCTTCCGGAAGTGACTTTTCCTTCCTCGTTCACCTGAAACCCGCGTTCGAAGAGCAATTTAAGCACTTTTATCTGTGCAGGATATTTTTCAAATTTTTTGAGTAATGTCTTCCACATATAAACTTAATTAAAACCAGTTCCTTGATATACTTTCTTATTAAAATCCATTCTCTTTGGAACAGCATTTCCAGAATAGTAATTTTAGATTATTGTAATTTAGATTCTCTTAATTCTGGAGGTATTGCTTACGTTATGGCTGACCGGGATAGCTTCCTGCGTTAACTTGATGTACCTGCAGTATACGAACTCCTTATATGGAAATCTCCGGTTCAGTCAGTGAACAAAAGTCCGAAAAAACAAACTACCAGCTCCTTCTGATTGCCGATCTCAAGGAAGAAATAGAATCAGCCCGCAAACTTGATCCGGAAAAGCTTGCAGCTGAAATAGGAACTATTGGTTTCTCCTGCCAGCACTGCGGGATGTGCTGCAGGCGGGCTTTTGGGGATAACAGGGTAATGTTGATCTCTCCTGAAATCGAGAAAATCAGGGAGTTTACAGGCGGCCTTTCGAAACTCGAGGTCGCAGGACCGTTTGTTCCCGAACTCTCTCAAAGGGACGAGTCGGAGGAGGAAGAAGGCAGCTCTGAAGATTATTTCAGGGTTTCTGAAAAAAATGAAGATCAACCGTCTCCTGAGCTGCTTGAGCTCCTTCGGGAGAATATCGATTTCGAAGGCAATATTCACGTTTTTGGCTGGGTGCTCAGGCGTAAAATAAATGGTGACTGCATCTTTCATGAAAAAGGCACCGTCAGGTGCAGGATTTATCCGGTGCGTCCTATGCTCTGCATGACATACCCCTTTTATATCGAAGAGCTTAAATTACATACTTGCGAGTGCGAAGGTCTCGGGTATCCGATTTCTGCGGAAGACAGCCGAAAACTGGCAGAAAAACTCCTCTGCAGGTATGTTTCGGAGCTTGAGGACATGCTGGCTGTATATGAAAACTATGTGGATTTCAGGAGGGGCGACATTGGCCCTGAACTTGCAAAGAAGAATCTGGAGAAGGGTAGATGTACTTACGTAGTCCACGATAGCACGGGTATTGCTAAAATTGTGGAGTGACAATACAGCAGCATAAAGTTATAAGACTCATTTATTAAGCTTTCTTTTATATTAAACAAATTTATCGTTGAATGTACCCGCAAGATCTTTTGATTTCTTCATGCTTTGAACCATCACCTGAACCATCAATTAGATTTATTTATTAGAAAGAGCCTGTTATTCCGCATGAGCGGAATGTCTGGTAATGAAAATCGTCCGATGACAGTTTCGGAAAAAATCTTCTCGAAAGCCGCCGGAAGTTCAGTAAAAGTCGGGGATTTCGTGCTGGCAAATGTAGACCTGGCGATGACGCATGATATTACAGGTCCGCTGGCAGTCCAGGGCTTTTACGAGATAATGAAAGACAGGGAAGAGAAGAAAGTCTGGGACCCTAAGAAAATAGTGATCGTATTCGATCACCAGGTTCCTGCGGACTCCATCAACGCCACAGCAAATCATATAATGCTTAGAAAGTTTGCTGAGGAACAGGGAATTTTAAATTACGACATTTATGAGGGAGTCTGCCATCAAGTTCTTCCGGAGAAAGGGCATGTCCTGCCAGGGGATCTTATAGTTGGCTCTGACTCTCATACCTGTGCATACGGTGCCTTAGGGGCGTTTTCTACCGGCATAGGATCCACTGACATGGCAGCTGTTTTTGCCACGGGCAAACTCTGGTTCAGGGTACCCGATACTTTCCGTTTTGAAGTCGAAGGCAGCTTGCCAGAGCGCGTTTACTCAAAAGACCTTATTCTTTACCTGATAGGTGATGTCGGGGTAGAAGGGGCCAGGTATATGGCAGCCGAATTTGCGGGCTCAACAATCAGTTCACTGTCCATTCCCGAGCGCATGACCATCTCAAATATGGCAATTGAGATGGGGGGAAAGGCAGGAATAGTCGAAGCAGATGAAGTGACTGCAGCCTACCTCAAAGAAAGGGTTTTATATTACGAATTCGATCCCTACTGGAAATCCGATGAAGGCGCGGAATACGTAGCAACCCGGTACTACGATATCTCTGATCTGGAACCCCAGGTCGCCTGCCCGCATAATGTAGACAACGTTAAGCCTGTAACTGAGGTCGAGGGCACCAAAGTTGACCAGATCTTCGTTGGTTCCTGCACCAACGGCAGATTTGAAGATATTCAGATCATGGCAGATATTATGGGCGACGAGCCGGTAGCGAAGGGCTTACGCCTTCTTGTTGTACCTGCTTCAAGGACAGAGTACATGAAATTGTTAAAGGCCGGGTACATAGAAAAGCTTATGAATGCAGGCGCAATCGTGGAATCCCCATGCTGCGGACCCTGTATGGGCGGCTCTTTCGGTCTGCTTGGCGCAGGAGAAGTCGGTCTTGCAACCTCTAACCGCAATTTCAAAGGCAGGGAAGGAAGTCCCGAGTCTTTTGTGTATCTCTCTTCCCCAGCTACCGCAGGAGCATCAGCGCTGACCGGAGAAATAACTGATCCTAGAAAGGTTTGAAAAATCTTCTATTTACTTTTTTGAATATTTCGCGGTATTTCCAATTAAACAGGTGTTAGAATGTCGGATGCTGATTTATCAATAATGAACAGAGTATACGAGATCATCCAGGACAGGAAACAGAACTACGATGAACGTTCGTATGTCTGCAAGCTTTTGAATCACCCCAAGGGGATGAACAAGATTCTTGAAAAAGTAGGAGAAGAATCGATTGAAACTATTCTCGCAGTCAGGAATGAAGACCATGCAGAGATTATTTCGGAAAGTTCAGACCTGATCTTCCATCTTCTGGTATTGCTTGCAGCAAATAACATTACCCTTGATGAAATTGCAGCCGAGCTAACTGCCCGGCATGAGAGCATGAAACGGGACTGATAAAAAATCTTAATTCTCAATAGACTGCAAGTTCGTTCAGGACATCGGTTTTCGATAGGGTTCCTTTGGGTACGCCGTTGA
>JADGNM010000023.1 GCA_017883485.1 Methanosarcina sp. | reverse complement strand
GCTCCGCAGCATGGTATGCCATTCGGGTCATATGCATAAATTGAGCAGGTGTCTATTAGCGCGGCAGCACGTCCGAAAGGTGCAACGGGTATTGCAACAATAGTGTAAAGTCCGTCTAATCCGGTCAACTGTTTTTTAATGATCCCAATCTCGGAAGCCGGGTCATTAAGGTAAGAAATGCGGACAACGCATTTAATTCCGAGTTCGTGGCATGATTCAATGACATTACGAATTCTGTCCGCCGGAACAAATTCCTGATGAAACGAATCAGTGCTGACATTGAGGGATTTCAAGCCTTTCAATTCTTTGAGCTTTTGCCTGGCAGTTTGTGCCGTAAGAGCCCAATAACCATTGGTCACAGCGGATGCTTCAAGCCCAAGCTCTTCGCATAAGGCTATGCTTTCAATGAGGCTACTATATTCCAGAAATGCTTCGCCGCCAGTAAAAACTATGGACTTTACGCTGTTTAGCGCCGCAGCCTGTCTAATCAAATCTTTTAATACAGATTTACTGAGCTTCTCCGTGCTAAAAGGTTGACAGTCATAAATGCAGTGGCGGCATCCTATGTTGCACTTGCTTGTGACAACTATTTCGATATTCGAGAAAAAAGATCTTTTAACGGCGGTGCTCTCATCTTTATATTCGTATTCATGTTCTGGATTCGAAATATTCTGGCTCATAGTGATCAATTTACTCTATTTTCCATATTGCTTGATTTCACGTTTCAAGTCGCAAGTCCAATTGTTATAAAAATATCACACAGTACTTCGAATAAACTCTAATAAATAATTTAATGCAAGACATGTTTATAAAATTTATTATGTAGGCTCGTAAGTCTGCGCTATTAATATTATATAATTTGCCATATCGTTAGCATCTGGCTTCTTTAAAAAAGAACTATTCTTGTAACTCCCGATTATTTTACAAAACTTATTGAGGTTCTGTAAACTCTATTGTAAACCAGATATGGCTCACTTTTAGAAGGCAATATCTGATGATATGACGAATATATTAGCAGACCAGGACTTCACAGAATCCAGGATCACATGCTTTTGATACTAATTAGCGTAAGCTAGTACTATTTAGTTCCGTTGTAAAAAGTAAATATAGAACATACAAGAAAAACGTAGAGTGTTGGTTATATAGCGTGTTGGTCATGATCCTCCATAGCTGTATATCTGAATATGAAAACACGTCCAGTCTATCAGAACCTGACCAAATTTAAGGCTGCAGGCATCACTCTCCAATTTTCCTGCAGCCAAAAAAATCTTACTTTAATTTGCATGTAAAAGATCCGGAAAGCCAGAAAAGGTCTCTAAAGGCAACCAGGGGCACGAAAAGAAGCTTTGGCTTTTTTACTCATGTTAATGATTGGAATCTAAAAGTCGTTTACGTTAAAACGGTTTTTATATTAATATTTCGGCCTGATACTATTTTAAGATGCACGAAAAGGATAGATTCTCAGCAAAGCTTGAGGAACAGTTACAAATTTTAACCCTTCGAACCCCAATTAATTGGGGCCAAGAGTTAGAAGAGGAGGCATTTTAGACTCGTTGTATCAGGCGACTATCAGGCGATTATCAGGCGATCATCAGATGATCTGACAATCTTTTTTACAGCCCGACCTGGGATTTGAAATTCTCAAGACCAATGTTTTCAATGTACTTTCCGAGTCTCTTTTTCGTACCTGAGTTTTTGTAGTAATTAAGGATTTTATCGACCGCTTCAATAACTTCCTCTTCGGATAACTCCTTTGCGACAACATCGGCAAGCCTCGGCATTGCAGATGCAGAGCCTCCGACCATCAGGGTATATCCTTTGGGAGTGCCCATTATCCCAACGTCCTTGATAGCAGGCTCAGCGCAGGAGTTTGGACAGCCAGAGACACCGATTTTTAGCTTGGAAGGCATAGACATTCCATGATATTTCGCATCTAGCTTAAGACCCAGGCCGAGGGAATCCTGCTTTGCTTGCTTGCAGAAAGTTGTCCCGGGACAGATCTTTACGCTTCTTACGCAAAGCCCTATAGCTGCCCCTGGTTTTATTCCGAGGTCAGCCCATACATTATCAAGATCCTCTTCTTTTAGGCCCACTATTGCAATCCTCTGGGCGGAAGTCATTTTAAGGGCGGTTGCTCCGTATTTTTCCGCAACATCAGCAATTTTCCTGAGGGTTGCCGGGTCAACAACCCCTGCTGGCAGGTGGGGAGCGATTGCGTAGGTTTTACGGTCTCTCTGAACAATTGCACCTTTTTCCGGTAAGTTATCTTTCATGCGATCTTTCTCCAAATTTCTAATTTTTAGATCTTATTTCAGACTTAAAATGCTTAATAATTCTTACAAACTAAAGCCGAACTTCCCAGCTACGTGCTTTTGAGTCTGTTTTGCCAGATACTGGTACTGGAGGCTACTACGATATTTAAGTAAGTAGATTTTTATAAATTATATGATATGTTGGTATCTATTTTATACCAGTATATTAGAGATACTAACTTATATATCCGACAGTTTCTATCTCTATACTATGAAAGACTGCACAGTCTACAAGACTATGAATATCATTGGGAAGCGATGGACGATTCACATTCTTCTGGAATTGCATAAAGGGGAAAAGAAGGAAAAACGCTTTAACGAGTTGAAAAGAAAGCTCGGATATATAACCCCAAAAATACTTTCGGAAAGGCTGACGGAACTGGAAGATGAAGGCTTGATTGCAAAGAAGGTCGATGACTCGACAAATTCCCTGAAGTCCGAATATTATCTGACAGATAGTGGAGTGGATTTCGTTAAGATAATACAGGCAATTAAACGTTGGGGGCTGAAGTGGAAATTCCAGAATGAAGAATGTGAGAAGGCAATTTGCATGTACTGCGATCACTGAGGCAGTAGTCCGGAATAAGACTGGAGGCAATCAATGACTGCCACCCTTCACTTTTTCCACTGGCTGCCTGAGAACAGTCTTCATATTTTCAGGTTTGCTCTTTCTTGGATCGGAAAGATAAATCTCATGATGCTTTCCACCGTTGCCCACCTTGTTCCTTAAGCCTTCCTTTAAAATAAAAGTCTCAATTTTCTTCATCGTCTCAGGTTCTGTAGAATACGGTCCGATATGCATAATTTGCACACACAAGCCTTCATCAAAAGCTTCAAATCGAACCTTTTCAATTTGCATTTCACGTTTCTTTCTTATTAGTTCACTACATGCCCATTTAAATACATCTTCATTTACAAATTCTGGCTGGCGTATCATTAGTGTCCATTTCCAATTGTCCCTCACCTCTAATGAAAATCCACCTCCATCAATCCACCACAAGCCTTCGAGAGGTGGAACTACATATTCAAAGTACCCTTCAGGTTGGTTACCTTTCATTTTGCTCATTTTTATGGTAAAAGACAATCCATAAAGCAGATCAATAGCCTGCTGAAAGTCAGAGTTGTTATTCGGATCGCCATTTCCATCACACATAATGAAATTCACAGATGGAATCACAATCAACATCGGCTTATCCTTTGGCATGTATAAATCTTTAAATTCCTTTTTATAGTCAAGTACTCTTTTGTTCGTCATGCTATTTCCCCTTATATCTAACTTTGTTACTTGTTTAATAATCTACTGCAGGTGCTATTTTGAAACTACTATCACTATGGCCAAAGTATACCACGCTATTTGCTTTCGAATTTATCGCGCAGTCCTATTCACACACAGTTATTTCCAGTATCAATAAAGACTGCTTGCTTTATATCAATTTTTAAAACATGTTCATTTCAACCATGAATAGAATTCTTCAGGTACCACCCTAATACAAAGTCCTACAATTATCCTGACAGATTGCTACGGAAGATACACGCGGCTTGTACGATAAGATGTGACTCGAAATTTTAGTTATATATCGCGTAACCGGATTCTGGATAGATTGAAATATCTGTTGAGACAAACATATGGGAAAATTTAATTTTTTAAAAAATTTTGAGCCCCCCCTATACAGTCCTCAGGTCGCAAAACAGGAACGATCCATCCAATTGACTGAGAAAGTAGAAAACCCTACCTTCCCTTTTTGGAGGCGGGAAATTTATCTCTTGCAGGAAACTACCGACTCGAAGCTCTTGATATAGAGCTAAAAGCTCCCCAGTACGAATTGCCCTTGAAAGAGTCAGATTTCTCAAATTACGAAAAATTTTCGAACATTTTTTCGGCTAATAAGACAGCTCTGGAGAAACTTGAGAAGAATGGGTTTGTGGTAGTTTCCAATCCTTACAATCCTAAAGAACAAGAAATCACCGCTATGTATGAGAAGCTAAAAGGAGACGACAAGCCAATTTTCATAACTTCGGATACTCTCCTCCACCTCTACCATGTCCAGTTTGACGAAAGCATGAGTGAGATAGAGCGAAAGAATTGTACGACCTTTTGTGGAAACTCGATAGATCCCTGCTCAATGCTTCGGTTGAAGACTACAAAATCAGTTCCGGAGAAGCAAAGGAAGCCGCAAGAAGAAATGCAGCCTATTTCTCAGTTGCTTTGAGTCTGCTCCAGCCCAAAGAGGACCAAATAAAGGAGATTAAAGACCCTTATGATCCCGAAGCAGGAAAGTACTTTGACCCCGCAGCAAAGGAAAAATACCATTTTGAGATCCCGGCATTTGTAAAGGAGGATATTAAAGCCGAAATGGCTCTTATAGGAGTGCACGAAGGGTTTAACATTTCTCCGATTTTCCTGTACAACGAAGATTACTCTTAATATGTGCCAAGGGGACATTATACTCATTCGGAAATCCTGAAGGATTACTTCAAGGCCTTCATGTGGCACGGCCGAATGAGCATGCTTCTCAAAGGTAAATTGATCGAAGCCGAAGACCCGGAAAAGGAGGCCTGCATCCAGACTATACAGGCAAGCCTGATCACTTCCAAACTTAAAGCTGATCCTGATCTTCTTAAGAAATGGGACAGAATTTACACGATTACTGTTTTTTACGTTGGTGTTTCGGATGACCTTGGGCCCTACGAATACATGGAAGCAGTGGAAAAGGTATTTGGCAACGGATTAAAAGACTTTAATGCAACGGCAATCGGAGAGTTAAAAGTAGAACTTGCCAGGTATCGTAACCCTCAGATTTATGGGGGCACGGGAAGTGGAACCCATGAATCCATTCTCACGGCTGAGCAGGCCGACAAACTCCTTGAAGATACAAAAGGTTTCAGGTTCATGGGGCAGCGCTTCATTCCGGACTCATATATCTTCTCCAGGCTTACCGGCCCTTATACTAAATAATACACCGGAAACCAGGAACAAAAGCCTTTTACTTATGTAAACTCGCCTTTAGGAAACGACAGGGGCTTCCCACGTGGGCTTGATGCCATGGGCCTTCTGGGCTCTAAAAGAGCTGTTTACTGGCTTGATAAACTGAACGATTCCAGCTATAAAAATTACAGTCTCCGGCACGGGGGACTGGATTCGGAATTTTCGAACTTCAGTGCAGCCGACTGGAACAGAAACCTTTACTGGTCCTGGCTTTATTCCCTTCAGCCCCTCTTAAAGAACTATGGAAGCGGTTACCCGACTTTTATGCAGACTGATGCCTGGCAGGACAAAGAATTGAATACAGCTCTGGCTTCCTGGACTGAACTCAGGCACGATACGGTTCTCTATGCAAAACAAACGTATGGATTTGATGAATCACTTCCAGTGCTTGGGGATAAGCCCATAGGATATGTGGAGCCTGTACCCGAATTTTATAATAGGTTGCTGGCTCTTACCCGGATGACTGCAGGCGGACTTAAAGAAATGGGTGCGCTTGATGAAGATACTGAAAGAATGTTTGAAAATTCCGAGCAAATCCTGAAAAAACTCACCGAAATCTCCGAAAAAGAGCTTGAGAATGAGGAACTGACAGAAAAAGACAAATATTTCATCTTCGAATTCGGAGAAACTCTCAAGGCAGTCGGGGATGGAGATGAAGAAGCCAAGAAAGCTCCCCTTGTTGCGGATGTCTACACTGAGATAAATCCCTTAACCTCAATGATCCTGGAGGAAGGTACAGGATACGTGGATATGGTAATTGTAGCATATAAGGCTCCTGACGGCAGGATTTTACTGGCTGCAGGGCCCGTAATGAGCTATTACGAGTTCAAACAGCCCATGCAAGACCGTCTGACCGATGAAAAATGGAGAGAAATGCTGGAGGCAAATCCACCGGGAAGGCCTGAGTGGACCTCCACATACATTTCTTAATTTTTAGTTGAATGGGAAAGAAGTAAGAAAGTGAGAAAGTGGGTTAAAAGGGTAAACTTAAAGAATCAGGGGCTTTCAGATAGAAACCCTTTCTTCTCCCTTGCCTGCAATTCCCTTTTCCTGCCTGACCTGGGCGATTAGCTTTTCGAGATGTTCTCTAGAGATGCTTTTGTGCTTCTCTTCCGTGCAGACCTTGACCATTTCGATGAGGGCACAGAGTTCGTCCCGCTCAAGGCAGAAACCGATGCTGTTGATGATGCCTTTTAAGGCTTTTTTGCCGGTATGTTTTCCGACGATGAGGTTGCGCTTGCCGCCAACCATCTCCGGAAGGAAGAGTTCGTAGGTGCGCGGCTCTTCCAGGATTGCTGCGACATGGATTCCGGATTCGTGGGAGAAAGCATTTTGCCCGACGATGGCTTTGTTGGCTGAGGGTGTGATGCCCGAATATTTGGAGACCATTTTGGAAAGTTCAGTCAGCTTTGTGGTATCATAGCGGTCAATCCCATATTGCACCCTGAGGGCGACTATCACTTCTTCAAGGGAAGCATTTCCTGCCCTCTCTCCGATCCCGTTGACTGTTGTGTGGAGTTGCTTTGCCCCGGCTTCGGCAGCTGCAAGGGTATTTGCCGTGGCCATGCCAAGATCGTCGTGGCAGTGAATACAGATGGACGTATTAACCGATTTGTAAATCTCGCTTACGAGGTAGTTGGTTGTGGTTGGGTTCAGGATGCCTACTGTATCCGCAAGGCTCAAATACTGCACCTTACATTCGGTCTCAACTTCTTTGAAAGCCTCCTTGAGACGGTCGATTGGAGTACGGCTTGAATCTTCGGCTGCGAAACGGACTTTTAACCCGTGGTCGGTTGCGTATTCGATGGCTTCCTTGGCGCAGCCGAGCATTTCATCAAGACCTCTATGGTACTTGTATTTGAGATGCATGTCTGACATTGCGATGAAAATGCTTACAATATCGACATCGCATTCCAGAGCAGCATCAACATCCCCTTTTATTGCTCTAGAGAGGCAGCAGATCTTTGCATTAAAGCCCTGATTTGCAAGTGCCTTTACGATCTCTTTCTCGTTTTCGGAAACTACTGGAAATCCGGCTTCTATAACCTCAATGCCCATGGAATCAAGCTCGCTGGCAACTGCCAGTTTTTGTTCTTGCGTGAATAAAACGCCTGGGGTCTGTTCCCCATCGCGGAGCGTCACGTCACAGATTTCGATATCCAGGGGTCGATGTTCGATAAAGTCCATTAATGTATTTCTTGAATACTGCTCGCTCTCTGACATAGTTGCTGTTTCCTGTGATTTTCGTCATTTTGGGGCATTTTTGATTATTTTTAATGATATATAGATACATGAACTGCCTGAAAGTAAATTAAAGGCTTGAATAAGGAAGTACCAGGATTCAAAGGTCCCTAAAAGTAAAAAATATTGTGTCTTGTCAAAATTAAGCAAATTTAAGCATAGCTTTACCTATACATGTATAAATGTTTTCCTTGGAGGAAAATCACTTCCGCCGGCAACATTTTTACAATATGGAACATGAGAAATTTATTTTAGACACATTGACTCAATTGAGAAGTTTATTTAAGAATGCTTTTAAGTTAGAAGGTTCCAAAGATTCAAGCTTGCAGGAAAAATTCAAGCTTACAAGAGAAGTTAAAATTTGAATAAGATAATTTTCTCAGGTGAGTTTTTTCTGGACTCTTTCATAAAAACAGGTATCCGAAATTTTCACAAAGCGTGCCGGGAATTTTGATTTCTTAAGTTTAACGATATCATCAGGCCTGATTCGGTAGGATTTCTGCCCGTCAATTGCAATTACAGCTTCTTTTCCTGGGGCCGACAGTCTAACTGTAATCTCGCTGTCAGACGGGATAACCCAGGGCCTTGAAGAGAGTTTGAAAGGGGCAACAGGGACGACTACGATCGCATTTATCCTCGGGTTTACAATTGGGCCACCTGCGCTCATCGCATAGGCAGTCGAGCCTGTCGGGGTTGCAAAAACCACACCGTCCGCACGCATATCCTCAAGAAGGCAGCCGCTCACATGGACTTGAAACTGGATAATTTTCGCGGGCTTTGCTGACATTATCGCAATCTCGTTGGTGGCGGTCTCAAGCATTTCCCCGTTAAGGAAGACATCTACTCTCATCCTCTCAAGATACGAAAAACCGTAAAGAACTTCCTCTATAGTCTCAATAGTGTCTTCAGGTTCCACATCAACGAGAAAACCGAGCGTACCCATATTAATCCCGAGTATAGGAAGAGGGTCTTTCATCTTGGCAATGTTACGTAGGACAGTGCCGTCACCTCCGACACTTATGATCAGTTCCACTCCCTCCTCCCGCATTCTTTCAACCGGAGTGCCTTTTATTCCTAGTACATCAGCTGTGGGAGTGGCGACAAAGATCTGTACCTTCGAACTGAAATTGGCAAGAATTGTCCTGACCATTTCAATTACTTCGGGCCTGTCGCAGCGCGAGGAGATTCCTATCTTTTTTATCGCCAATATATCCTCCTTAAAGTAATTTTAAGAGCTTCTCATGCACACGTCCGTTGGACGCTACTATCTCAACCCTTGAGGTAACATTATCAGGAAGCTTTAAAGAGTTTCCCCCCCCGTCTGTAACAAGCCCACCGGCTTCTGTCAGGATGAGTTGTCCTGCAGCCACATCAGTCACGCGCAGAGCTCTTCGGACGTCCACAAGAGCATCAAGCCTGCCTGAGGCTACATAGCACAGTTCGAGCGCAACACTCCCAAACAGCCTTACCCTTCGGACATTTTTGTATATCTTTCGGGTTCTCTCCACATTTTGCCGGTATCCGTACACACAGACACACAGCTCCCTCAGCTCAGAATTCATGGAAGTTTTGACCCTTTTCCCATTGAGGTAAGCCCCTTTTCCGGCTTCTGCGTAATATTCCTCGCACAATGCAAGATTACTCACATACCCGAATTTCACATATGAGAGGTTAAGAGAGGCAACAGCTATTGAGACGTTATAAAAGGGAATGCCTACGGAAGCATTGTAGGTTCCATCAAGGGGGTCAATAACAACAGAAAATTCGGGAGAATTTCCTAGAATACGCTCTCCCAGTTCCTCACTGATAATCCTCATAGACCTGCCATCAGCTTTAAGAACCTCGACGATAGCGTCCTCTGCCGCAATATCTATTTTAGCAGTTGGTGTCCCATCGGCTCCCATACGGACAATAATACCTGCGGCATCAGTGCCTGTAAGGTCAGAGATGGAATCCGATGCAGCTCTAAAAGCTTCCCGAGATAATTTCAAAAGGCTTGAATCTGCTGAATTCATATCTGGGTCAGTTTTCTAATTAAAGATTCCAAATTCCATTATCCAGATGTAGAAAGGGGATTCGGAACGAATCCGGAGTCCTCAAGAGCCGGAGTCTCCGCAGAGAATCTGGATTCTCAGCCTTGTTTTGTTACATAATCCAATCATTGGACAGCCCAAGGGCTTTGTTTGTTTTCTCAATTGACTTTGCACCATCAGTTTCCAATTGCATCATAGCCCTGATTGCATCTATATTTTCGGGGATTGTAACAGCTTCCTGGTGGATAGCCTGGAAATAGGTGAATTCCCTATCATTCACCGCTATGGATTCTGGCCAGATGCAGTTCTCCCACACGTCGCTTCTGCGGTGTCCAAGATCCCTGGCAACTTCCATAATTTCGGATGTAGCAGTAATACCATTCCCAACGAAACGTATCCTTGACTCGGATGAGAAAATTTTCTTGATGTCTTCTGCAGTGCAATCACTGTTAACTTCCATATTCACAGTATGTATATGCATCTCAGTTGTTGGAACTTTTAAGGCTGCAGTAGTTATGTTGATTTGCGGGAGTACACTCCTAACATCAGGCCCGTGATGCGACGGAAGTTTAACCGGGTCTAGTACGATTGCATCAACTGGTCCTTTTTTAATATCATTGGGATCGACTGCTCTTCGTGCAATATTTGCCCTTACCTTATTTACTCCAAGTGCCCTGTCTATAGTTGAAATGGCCCTGCAAAGCCCTGTGGTGTTACAGGAGACAACCCTTACCAGGTTGCGGCCCACGGCCTGTTCGTAATTACTGGCCGCATTAAAGGAGAAACCTGCAATCGTGTGGCTCTCGCCTCCCTGCCAGATTGTCTTTATTCCGATTTTCTCATACAAAGGCTTATTTGATTCCCCGACTCCCCCTGGAGTACAGTCCACAACCAGGTCAGACTTTTCCAGCATTTCTTCAATTGAACCGGCTGCCGGCATTCCTGCCTTCTCAAAAGCTCCCATATTCTCAGCAGGGGCGTATATATCATATCCCAGCTTGCGGGCTACTGCAGCCTCATAGTTGGGCTTTGTCTTGGAAACTCCCACAACTTCCATATCGTCCTGAGCCCTGACGCCGTCTGCAACTCTTTTCCCTATGGTTCCGTAACCATTTACTGCAATCTTTGCTTTAACCATTGTTATCCTGTCCTGTTTAATGCTTTTCGATTCAATTCAGGATATAATCTAAAATATTACCCTAAACAGCTGAAAACACAATTTTTCCGGATTCCAAATCTCCGGGCAGTAGTTAATGTCAGTCCAAAGTTTATACATAAATTATGTATATTGGTAGATTATAATTTTTCTATAAGTTAAATAGTTGCTGCAAACTGCCCGATACGTGATCCAAAATACTCGTCTAGTAGATAATATCTTGAATGTTATGGCTCTACTCCTATTTTTGATATTTTAGATCACATTGAGGTTATAGATAAGAACAGATAAATGCTTTTCCAGAACAGATCTTATCGGTTAAAGAAAATAGAAGAGCGATTCAGAGTTTCCGGAGCTCCCAGACCTTTTTCCAGAGAATTAAAGTAAAAATAAGAAATTCAGTCCGCAAGAATAAGGGCTTCTCCACGGGAGATGTTAACCTCCTTTATTGAGCCTTCGATAGTCATTTTATCCCCGAAAATTCCTGTAAGCTGGATTGAATTTCCTTCAACCAGAATCTTTGCCACTGAATCCATAATCCTTTCACGACTGTCGCCGCGAAGCATGATAACATTAAGTTCGCACATGTTCAATTTCTCCAATAAATCTTTTCTAGTTTGTTTCTTTGCAGTTTGTTTCGCTGTAATCTGTCTGGTCATTAGTTTTCCAATTTGATTAGGTATCAGTTTTATATACCTTTATAAAGAACTCAATTATTAAGGATAATTCATCAGCTTTGCAACGATCAGGCCAGGTTTGAGTCCGAGGTCCTCAGCTACGCACTCACACTTTGTAAGAAGCATATACGCAATAGGCCCGTAGTTATGCTCTGAAAGGGTTTCGTAATTGGCCATGCCTTTGCTGATGATAAGGGTTGCGTCCTTCATTACTTTAATTAGTTCGGCCGGAGCCTCTTCTATCAGGATGCCTACTGCATTGGAGCCTGTAGTCATGACCGTGTCAACTTTTTTATCTATTTCAAACTCCTTTACTTCTTCTAAGGTTACATCCGTAAGAATTGGCCCTCCGCGAACTACAAGAGTTATTTTTCCTCCTAGTTTTTTGATAATATCAAAAACAATCATATCAAAAAGAATCTCCCCACAGTTATCGGCAATGTAAACGACATCCTGCAGGAGCCCAAGCATTTTAGGAGTATCATCCACATCAAGTCCACGTTCGAAATATTTTAAAAATTCGGCCTCAAATTTGTCCTCACTGGCATCAAAACCCATAATCCCGAAATCAAAATAATTAGCAACTACAGAAGCCAGTACTGCCCTCCTGAAAAGCTCTCCATTATCCGGGGAATTTTCATAAATTCTTTCTCTTGCTGCAGGCAGGACTTTCATTGCTGCCTGGTTGATGAGTTTCTTTGTTACCGCATAAGGGTCATTGTCTTCCAGAACTTCATAGCATTTCCTGTGGATTTTAGTGGCTATTGACGCAGAAACTGCTTCAGGGTTATAATATTTATTCATAACTCCAAGGCATTCCTTAATCGTCTTGCTTATAAGGTCTTCATCATCCGTCGAAAGCTTAGACTGGAAGTGTACTCTTGAAAGCAGGCAATAGGTACAGCGTGGGTTCATCTTCATGGAAATATTTCCTGTTTTCTGATCCGGCATAGATTTTCCAGATTGCTACAGGTATTTCTGAGGCAAACGTTATAGAATTTACTACTTGACATAAGAGATACTTAAAAATGTCACATGGGATCGGAGGAAAAAGATGAAGGTCTGGATAAAAGATTGGCCACAGGTTCCCGGAATCCCGGGCAGTTTGTCAGAAAAACATAAAATTAGAGAATTTTATCGAGTTCCGATGCTAGTACACTGCCCTCGGTTACCCCTGTAAAGCGCTTTACTTCGATCCCATCTTTCAAGATGATCAATGTCGGAACAGCGTATATGCCGTATTCTGAAGCAAGCTGCTGGTTTTCATCCACGTCTATGACATTAAAAATAACCTTATCCCCGTACTTTTTTTCGAGTTCTTCAAGAATCGGTTTTTGTGTTTTGCAAGGTCCACACCTGTTGCGGAAAAGTCCATTAAGGTCGGTTTCATTCCGCCGGGCACGTTCCCATCGATTCCTGTTTGATTATCAATCATGTTACCAGTCATGTTACCAGTCATGTTACCAGTCATGTTACCAGTCATGTTACCAGTCATGTTTCCAGTCTGGTTTATAGCGCCAGTTACTGCTTGAACCGGAGTCACTGTTTCATTTGTACCTCCACCTCCAGTTTGATTTCCACCCTGGTTACCAGTGCATCCTATCCCTAGGAATATGCCAAACAATGCTATCAAAATAATTAGAGCTTTTCTCATATTCTTCCCCATCTGAGTTATGTATTTTACGAGGATGAATTATTATTGATATTGAAGTTTAATAATAACTGCTGATAGAAACTGAACAAAATTCGCTTTTTCACGACTTTATTTGATTAGACAGCCAAATTTTAATCTAATATAGGCGTTATGATAAGGGATAACAAATATATAATTTCACGTATTACTGTACCGATATCTAATGCTAGTTGAAAACTATCACAAGTGATAAAGGACTCGAACTTGATGCTA
>JADGNM010000299.1 GCA_017883485.1 Methanosarcina sp. | reverse complement strand
TATCATAATATAAAAGTTGAACATGAAGTGAAAATATATATTGTATCAAAAAAATAAATTATGTTCTATTTTTGCATGGGGGTCGAAATGTAAAATGTATCAAAAACCTCAGTAGTTACCCTTCGAAGTCGTGTTTTGGAATCACAGAAAAACAAACCAATTATCAATGATCCGATGGCTAAATATTGTTTGGATAAACTTGTCTCATTTGCGTCGGAGGATGAAAAGGCACTCTTATTTAACAGAAAATTATCACCATTTCTTACAAATCATATCGCCCTCAGAGCCAGAAAATACGACTCGATAACAAATGGTTTCATTTCAAAGAATCCATCGAGTATTGTGGTAAACCTTGGATGCGGTTTTGATACACGATATTGGCGAATTGACAATAAGAAATGTGAATACATTGAGCTTGATTTACCTGAAATAGTTGAGATGAAGAAGGAGATACTAAAAGATCATCTCAGTTATGAACTGATTGGCTGTTCAGTTTTAGATTCTTCATGGATTGACAGGGTGACTTCAAAAGGAAATAGAAATTTTCTTCTAATAGCAGAGGGTTTATTTATGTATCTGCCCAAAGTTGATGTTATTAATCTTTTTAAGACTTTTTCTGAAAGATTTTATCATTCCCAAATTGTGTTTGAGGTTGTAACCGAAAAATATACCAGAGGTATATGGAAAAAGATTGTTGTAATGAAGATTAAACGAGAACTTGGATTTGATGCTGGCTCTTCATATAATTTCGGTGTCCGACAAGCCCGAGAGATCGAATCATATGGAAATGGCTTAAACGTCATTGGTGAATGGTCGTACATAGAGGATGATGACGTTCGTCCAAAAGTTTTAAAGTACTTAGGTCTTTCGAGAACACAGTGGACAATAATGGCAACAATAAATGAAAATAAATGAGCTGTCCCAGAGGTGATTAAGTCATTTAATTTAATTCAGTTTAATTTGACCAGGTTGCTAGTTCTCGCAACTTTATTGAAATTATAAAGTTATGTTGAATATCTGAAATTAGCTTATGACCCAAAAAAACTGATAATAAAGCTCTTTATCCCTTTTTTACTCTATTAAACTCCTTTAAAATAATGTCCCGTTGTATACTCAACCCCTCTTGTACTAAGCTTTCCCTCTTTTCCTTCAATAGCATCTTTATACACTCTTACGATTTCTTTTATCTCAATAACGTTATTTAGTGAGAGGTCAAGCCGGATTACATTCACTCCATATCCTCTTAGATTCTTAACATATTTCAGCATGTCAAGCACTTTAGAGTTATAGATAAGAGTCCTGCTGCCCAGGCGCTTTACTGGAAATTCGGAGCCTTCCTGGTCAACAAGAAAAACTTCACTCTCGCTTCTTACGATTTTTCGGTCGATAAGAGGCTTTAAAAGGTCATTTTCCGTAATGAGCATCAGTTCTCTGCCATAAACTAAAATTTCGGTCTGGCCTTCCTCCCCACAGGTCTGAAGTGCTTCGCAAATATTCTTTATTTCACTCCGGTTCAATTCGCTTGAAAGAGTTACTCTAAACGCTCCTGAATGATAGAAAGTGCTGGCTGTAAAGGCATTGAAAATATTGAACTCTTTCTGAGCAGCAAAAGGTACGGCCAGGTCTCCTGCAAGCTGTGCGGCTCCCAGATCTGAACACGCTATACTGAAGCCTGCATCTCTTATTTTTTCCATAAGGGGTTTTAGTTCATCCAGCTCACTGTCATGGGTTATCAGGGGAGGCTTGAAGACGAGCTCGATTCTTTCAACTTTCAAGTTCTCAAGCTTCTCCGCATGCTTTTCCGCATTTTCGGGGGCTGTCATCTCTTCAAACTTCGAAATCAGAATGTAAATAATATCCGCACCTTCACCTGCAGCTTCAAAGAGCGAGGAAATCCCATTAACCTCAACGCTGAGGAGAAGTTTCTTTGAAGTTATACTTCCTCTCCTGCTAGCTTCGATAGCACACTTTTCCGGAGCACACAGCTCGTTGAAATTTTCCAGAAGCGGATATTTTTGATCTTTTTTATATCTTCTCAGGATTTTCTCAAGCAGGAGGTCGGCAGCTTTTCGCCTTGCATTCTTCAGCACGCCGACAGGGATAAAGATATTTTCGTCAGCTTCGATAGCAATTGAAGCGGCTTCAAATGGAGTGTCCCCGAGGCTCCCCATTGCCTTTTCTATCTGCTCCGGGGTAGTTGGAGCCTTCTCGGCTCCCTGGACAATACATTCATCCGCAAACTCCACACTGGTTTTGTCCGCAAATACCTCACTGGCGTTTCTTTCCCTTCTGCTGCTTTTTCTGCCTTCTTCTCTAATTTCGACTGTAAACGGCTCTCCTTCCCTGGCTTTTACTTTCAAGCTCACGGGGAGCGTTTTCAGTTTTGTTTTTTGAAGGGTATCCAGTAGCTGTGTGTCTGTCGTGAGGTAGAGTTCGTCTCCTTTCTGGACCGCCCTTCCAGTTTTCGAGCTGATCTCAAGCCCTACCTTTTCACCTTTTTTTGCACTTTTCTCATGGTCGCCTGCAATTGTGACTATCCCTGTAACCGCGGAGCCAAGCATCCGCTCTCGCGTGAAAACGCTTATGCCGTCTTTTACTGGATATCTTCATCCAGCCTGACTGTGAGCTTTGTGTTCCCCTTCGAGCGAGAAATGTCAAGGACTTTTCCTAAAAAAGCCCCGTAGTTTGAGCTGTATTTAGGATGGGATACGCCCTTTTCCCCAAGTATGAAGCCCCTTGTAAAACCTCTATAAAAAAGTTTTGCAAGCTCGGCTTCCCTTGATTCAAGCTCTTCTCTTATTGTGCTTTCCCATTGTTTGCAGCTTTCTTCTGGCTTGTAGCTTTTCTCCGGCGTGCAGTCTTCACATTGTTTGCAAATAGTTACAACTGCAGCTTTATAAGCAGCAGCACTTGCGGTTACATATTCGGGCTTTTTCATCCTGCCTTCGATTTTGAGACTTACAACTCCTGTTTTTACTATCTCTTCAAGCCCCGTAAGCGTGGAAAGCTCAGCGCAGCTTATGGGATAGCTGCCTCCGATATGCCTTTCTTCAAGCTCTCTGCCATTTACCAGGAATTTATAGCGCCGTCTGCAGGGCTGAGCACAGGCTCCCCTGTTTGCGCTTCTATCGTGCAGGAAACTGCTAAAGAGGCATTTTCCGGAATATGAATAGCAGAGAGCGCCGTGAACGAAAACCTCGATATCTACTTTTGAAGCGGTATTTGCTTTCGAATGTTCTACAATAGCTCTTACCTCGTTAGCAGTGAGTTCCCTTGAGACTATTACTCTTTTTGCCCCCAGGCCTGCTACAAAATCAACTCCATTTCTGTTATGGATAGTCATCTGCGTACTCGTATGCAGCTCAAGGTCAGGATAGATTTGTTTTAGAAGCCTGAGGAGTCCCAGGTCCTGCAGGATGATTGCATCTATTCCGACTGTATAAGCACGATCTACTATCTCAAGGGCATGCTGGAGTTCTTTCTGTTTGATTGGGATATTCAGTGCCAGGTAAACAGAAACCCCGTGCGAGTGGGCAAGATCGACTGCATTCTCCAGCTCATTGAGGGTAAAGTTCTTTGCACCCTGCCGGGCATTGAATTCGCCGACTCCAAGGTATACGGCATCAGCTCCTCCTTTAATTGCAGCAAGGAGAGCCTCCTGGTCGCCTGCCGGAGCCAGAATTTCAGGCGGATTACAGGGGAAATTTTGAGCGGACATG
Source organism: Methanosarcina sp. (assembly GCA_017883485.1). Lineage (GTDB taxonomy): Archaea > Halobacteriota > Methanosarcinia > Methanosarcinales > Methanosarcinaceae > Methanosarcina. The sequence goes on along the minus strand of JADGNM010000299.1, from coordinate 398 downwards.
TTGCAGGGGAAATTTTGAGCAGGCATATTAGATCGAGTGTTCTTTGGAAGTGTTTTTAGGAAGGTGTTCTTATGATAGCGAGAAGCCTTTGAAATTGTAAAGAAAAACTGAGGATTACGCAAAGGGTCTGGTAAGAAGTTGTACCTGAATCAATTTAGGTCAACCAAGATCGATTTAGAACCTTAATGTGTTTCTCACATAAAAAATGGATGGTAAATCAGGAGGCTTTTTATTTCAGGAGGCTTTTTATTTCAGGAGGCTTTTTATTCAGGAGATTTTTTCAGGAGATTTTCAAAATTAATAAGAAGTAGTAGAGAGTCTCCTTAAATATAAGTGCCCTGCATATTTTAATTTTGTTTATAAAACCAATTTCTGAGTGCCTTATTCTCAAAAAACAA
>JADGNM010000298.1 GCA_017883485.1 Methanosarcina sp. | reverse complement strand
CCTGATGGAGAGAATCTTCTTGCACGTATCGAATCATCATTGATAGAACTGGATGATCTTGCTGCAGAGGTTGAGAAACTCGCTACCTCAATTGAGGCCGATCCACATCGTCTCACACAGATTAACGACCGGCTTGACAACATCTATTCACTCATACAAAAACATAGGGTCAGAAATCTTAATGAACTTATTAGTAAGCAGGAAGAAATTAGAAATCTTATTAATTCTATTGTATCAAGCGATGAGAGGATTGCAGAACTTGAAGCACTTCTGGGAAATGAGGTCAACTCATTGAAGATCATTTCTGAGCAGATTTCAATTATGAGGAGAGATCATCTACCCGATATAGAGTCTAAAATTACTGAAGTGCTTAAACAGCTCGGGATGCCAAATGCAAAATTCAGAATATCATTAACTCAATTGCAGGAGTTCACTCCCACGGGTAGAGATAAGGCTGACTTTTTATTCTCGGCTAACAAACAAATACCACCCGAAAGCCTTGCAAAAATAGCATCAGGGGGAGAACTGTCGAGAGTTATGCTAAGCCTTAAATCATTTCTGACAAGGAATAATAATCTGCCTACTATAATATTCGACGAGATAGACTCCGGTGTTTCAGGAGAGGTTGCTGACAAAGTGGGACAGATACTTTCAGGAATGGGTGAATATATGCAGGTAATTAACATAACTCATCTGCCTCAGGTTGCATCACGGGGGACAAAACACTATCATGTTTATAAAGATGATACAGACGACTCAACATTTACCCGTGTTAAATTGTTATCACATGAGGAGAGAATAATGGAAGTTGCCAGATTGTTGAGCGGCAGTGAGGTTACTGAGACAGCATTGAAGAACGCCCGGGAACTTTTAAATGCTGCGGTTAATTAATTGAAAAAGAATACAATGAGAGAAGGTCTTCTAAAGGGGAAAAAAGGAATCATTTTTGGTGCCCTTAATGAGAAATCTATTGCATGGCAGGTTGCTCTGAAGGCATGGGGAGAAGGTGCTGAGCTGGTACTTACAAATTCACCTGTTGCTCTCAGATTAGGAACCATTAATGAGCTGGCAAAAATTACTGGCAGTAAGGTTATTACAGCTGATGCCACAAAGATGGATGAGATCGAGAACCTGTTATCTGAAAGCATGAAAATTTTTGGGGGTAAATTCGATTTTATTCTTCACTCCATAGGCATGTCACCAAACGTGAGAAAAGATATTCCCTACGAGCAGACCAGTTATGAAAACATGCTGAAGACTTTCGATATTTCAGCTCTTAGCTTTCACCGGGTGCTTCAAACAGCATATAAGCTTGATGCATTGAAGGAGTGGGCTTCTGTAGTTGCATTATCCTATGTAGCAGCCCAAAGGACTCTTTCAGGTTATAACGATATGGGAGATGCAAAAGCATTGCTTGAGTCTATTGCCCGCAGCTTTGGTTATATTTATGGCCGCGACAGGAAAGTAAGAGTAAATACTGTCTCACAATCACCTACACTTACAACAGCAGGAAGCGGGATACATGGTTTTGAATCTCTTATAGATTTCTCCGAGAGAATGTCTCCGCTTGGTAATGCAACTGCTGAAGAATGTGCCGATTATTGTGTTGCCCTTTTCTCTGATCTTACAAGAAAGGTAACCATGCAGAACCTCTTCCACGACGGAGGATTCTCAAGCATGGGGATGAGCCTGAAAGCTATTGAGCAATACCAGAAAAGTTTCGATGAGTGCGATTGTGATAAAAAGTAAATAAGTATAAAAACCTATTTTTCAAGCGACTTGCCACTAAGGTGAGTCGCTTTTTTTATATTTGATCGGAACTAAATCTGAACCAGATGATTAAAATTATACTCCTTATACTCTTTTACTTTGCTTTCCCTCTGGTAATCATCTATATGTGCAAGAGGTGGTCAATTTTGAAAAAAATAGGATCCATTGTGCTTGCTTATGGATTTGGCCTTATTTTAGGGAGTGTAGGTATTCTGCCTCATGGTAGTGATGCCTATCGTCTGGCTCTGCAGGGGAAAGCTGCATTGCATAAACCTGAGATGGAGGCACTTCTTGCTACAGGAACTATAAGTCAGTATGACAGCTTTGTAAACTCCGTATCTTCATCACAGGATATGCTTGTTTCTATCATTGTTCCGCTCTCTTTTCCTCTGCTTCTTTTTTCACTAAACATAAAAAGATGGCTTCGTTTTGCTAAAGAAGGCTTTATCTCTATGATTCTTGCTTTAATTTCTGTTGTTGTGATTGTTTCTTCAGGTTATTTTATTTTCAAAAATGTTGTTCCCGACTCGTGGAAAGTTGCAGGAATGCTTGTTGGAGTATATACCGGAGGAACACCAAATCTTGTTTCGCTTAAAGTAGCTCTTGCAGTCGATCCAAACCTTTTTGTAATGACAAGCACTTATGATATGATAGTTGGTGCAATCACAATTATTTTCTTCATAACCATTGGTCCAAGAATATTCCGGGCTATTTTGCCTCCTTTTAAACATCATGGAGATACTGAAGTTACTGATGAAATGATTGTTGAGGCGGAGAACTTTGAAGATTTCTCAGGGATGTTCAGAAAAGGACGGATAATTCCTCTTCTCAAGGCTCTGGGTCTTGCTCTTATGATTTTCATAATCTCATTCGGTATAAGCCTGCTGCTCCCAAATGTCTCACAGATGGTTGTAGTTATACTTTCCATCACTACTCTTGGTATATTGGGTTCTTTAATCAACTGGATAAACAAAATTGAAAAGACATTTCAACTCGGCATGTATTTCATCCTTGTATTTTCTTTTACCGTAGCGTCAATGGCTAATCTAAGTGTAGTATTCAGCATCGGATTTCTTGGACTTTTTGCTTATATTTCTTATGCATATTTCGGTACACTAATTCTGCATATAATACTCTCCAAAATTTTCAAAGTTAATGCTGATGATTTCCTTATTACAACAACAGCTTTTGTATTCTCCCCACCTTTTGTTCCGATTGTAGCAGGAGCCCTTAAAAACAAAGATGTAATTATTACCGGTATTACAGTGGGGATTATTGGCTATGTTATAGGCAATTATCTTGGGGTAGGATTAGCGTATTTCCTGAAGGGATTCTAGTAGAAGACCTCTCCCTAAATCCCTCCCCCAAGAGGGAGGGACTTGAAGAACATTTGACTTGATTGTCATCCCCCGCTCTCTTGGGAGCGGGGGACAGGAGGGGGTGAGGCCATCAAATTCTAATAAAAAAGCTGAACTCTTTCGAATTCGGCTTATAGATATAAATGTATTTTTTCTAAAACAGGTAGTTCAGACCTATTGAGAACCCGATATTTCCATCCTGTTCGTTAAATGCTTTCCCCATATCTATTGCAATTACAAAGTTCTGATTCATAGCCAGCATAACGCTTACACCTGCACTCTGATGAAACTTCTCTGCTCCGGGTTTAAAGTAATCAGAGAAATTTTCCGTTTGACCATTTGAATTATATAAGTTATCAAAAGTATTTTTAAGACTAATTGGCTGGTTTTTATTCAGGTCAATATTTTTTGTTACCCTTCCGAAATCATAAAATCCGTTAAGCCCAAGATAACAGTCCTGCTTTAAGAATTTAAAATAAACCGGTTTCCAGCGGAGTTCAATATTCCCCATAAAAAATCCATCTCCCATAACCCGGTTTCTCTGAACTCCTCTTAGTGTTTTCGAACCGCCAAGTCCCTCCGATAATGCACCCGTAAGCCTTGACGTAATTACCTGCGATTGATAGAAGAATGGAACATATCCTGATAATGTAGTCTGATACCCTAACCTGTAAACGAGAGAAAGGTTTTTTTCAATTAATGTAAAATACTCACGGTGGATGATATAGAATCTTGAGAATCTCCAATCATTTCCCAGGAACTTTGGTGCTGCTTCAATTCCTATTTCTGTCCAGAGGCCCTTCATCGGATTGGGTCTGTTGTCACGACTATCCCACGTCAAACCTACCTTTAAAGTATTAACCCAGCCTCCATTAGCCTCGTTGGTATTAATCAGCCCAAGAGCCTGATATCGTTCAAAAAGACCTGGCATTTCAGATACCTGAGGCAGTTGTTTCGCAATATCTTTCCCTTTGTTTAGTTTGTTAATGTCGACAGA
>JADGNM010000022.1 GCA_017883485.1 Methanosarcina sp. | reverse complement strand
CAGCCGGTCCACAGCTGCCGCATCCAGTACAGCTCCTGAGGATTCGAATGGTGTAGCCGGCACACACGAAGGCACCCCGAAAAAGACCTTCAGAGAAGCTTTTTTCGAATCTTCAAGCATGTAATCAATGCCAACTTCCCCCATCACGTTTGCGATCTCATGAGGGTCGCTAACCACTGCAACCGTTCCTCTTGCAACTACCATTCGGGCAAAAACCGAAGGCACGGTCATGGAACTTTCTATATGCACATGGGAGTCTACAAGCCCTGGAAGGATGTACTGCTCATTATCGTGCTCCTTCTTTTCTATATGAATAATAGTTCCATTTTCAACGGCAATCTCCCCTTTAAACTGCCTTCTGGATATAGCGTCAACAATAATTCCCTGGTATGTTTTCATGTTGATCAATTGCAGCCGCTAATGTTTAAATATTTCTAGACTTCCGATGTTAAGCAATTCTGTTATATCTGTCAGGATTGCAACAGATTCGAATTAACGGACTTTGAAACTCAAGGTTTCCATTCATTTGAACCGCTATCCTTATCGATAAAACTCATTATTTTAACATCATCATCGATTATTTCAATATACAGGAATTCTTTATCCTTCTGATTAGTCTGGACGCCCCAGCAGCCAGTGTTTGCAACTTTTTTATCCTTATCGAGATATGCTTCATGAGTGTGGCCATATATGAGATACTGATCTTTTTTAATTCCAAACATATAGTGTCTGGCATCCGATCCCGCTATATCTCTAATAGTGAAATAATCCTTTGGAATTACCAATCCATGAATCCATTCATAATAATGATTAAGCTTTTCATACAACGGCGCCGAAATTTCTTTAATTGTTTCTAAAATGGACTCCAAATATTTCTCAATAGCGCGCTTCAGGTTTGATAACTCCGTAATCTCTTCTTGTAATTCTTTCACGTTTGTCTCTCTCGGTTTTATCCTTTCTTCCGGAGGGAGGAGAAGATTTTGCTCAATTTCAAACCGTTCTATATCTTTTATTACATCGTTTACTTTCTCTGCTTTTCCAACAAAGTCTTCTATTCGTTTTTTTATTTCTGCTTTTATTGTATCCAGGTTCACAGGTGAGATTTCCAGGGGACGAGTTGTTTCTTGCGTTTCCTCAAGTTTTTGTGCTGCTTCTTCGGTTTCGATCTGAGCTAAAAGTTCGTTAGATTTATACAATATTTCTTCCATTGTACTTTTTGGTGTCACATCTGGCATAGCTTCTTTGGATTCAGGAATGCACTCCGATTCCCCAGCTTTCTGAATTTCAAGATTATGCTGGCTTAATTTTCCTGCAGGACTTGAGCTCGAAATAATTCCTTGGATTATTCTTTCAAGGTAGTGTTTCCACAGGTTATCTGCAAACCTACCTATTTCTTCACCGACCAGGCACATATCTTCACAAAATTCTTCGTACAAAGAAAGCGATTTATATAAGCTCCAACTCAGCACTTCAAGTTGATATCCATGAATAAAATAAAATACTTCATCTTTACTCTTGATTTCAATAGATTTTTTTATATCAATGGGATAATCAGCCCCGTTTTCTTTCAACCGGAGTAAATGATAATCGTGATTCCCAGCAATGTAATGAAAATTTGTATTATTATACCTACTCTTCATTTCTTTTAACTTATCCACATGACAACTCTCATCAATAATTACGTTTAAGTGGTCATGTCTCCAAAAATCCAGTATGTCTCCAAGAAGAATAAAGTCGCTAATCCTGCTGAAATCCAGGGTCTCAAGAAAATCTCTAAATTGAGATTCTCTCTTTTTTTCGTCCGGGGATTTGTCGTTTCCAATAATCATACCAAGATGCACATCTGAGACCGCAATTATTGATGTTCCTGTCATTTCGATGTCCTCTCTTGAACAGATTTTCCCAATTCACTTATTAACAATCAAAAAGGTTCAATGCATTTAAACTCTTTGAATATTAGAATTTAGAAGAAATCTAAACTCAATTAATAATTAATACAACATATACAATTACTCTTTTCATGTCCCCCAAAACACGATGGCAGTTCTGGATAGACCGCGGAGGCACGTTTACTGATATAGTAGCCCGCAGCCCTGATGGAAAACTGATCACATATAAACTTCTTTCCGAAGATCCGCATCACTATAAAGATGCAGCCATGCATGGAATTCGAAAGATCCTGGAGCTGCCTGGAGATGCATCCCTGCCTGCAGAAATGATAGAAGCCGTAAAGATGGGGACAACAGTTGGCACAAACGCTCTACTTGAGCGGAAAGGGGAACGTACTGTTCTTATTATAACCCGGGGATTTGGGGATGCTTTGAGAATAGGGTACCAGAACCGTCCGGATATTTTTGCTCAGAAGATTGAACTTCCGGATCAGTTGTATGAAAGGGTTATCGAAGTTTCCGAAAGACTCGGGGCGGATGGGAAAGAATTTGTGCCCCTGGATCTTGAAAATGTAAGAAAAGAGCTTGAAATGGCTTTCAAAGCCGGCATCCGTTCAGCTGCCATTGTCCTTATGCATGCTTACAGGTATCCTGAGCATGAATCGAAACTTGGAAAGCTTGCCAGGGAGATCGGTTTTATGCAGGTATCCCTTTCTCATAAGGCAAGCCCGTTAATAAAACTCGTGAGCAGGGGGGAAACAACTGTTGTGGACGCTTATCTATCTCCGGTACTCCGCAGGTACGTTGACCTGGTTCAGGAAACTCTTGAGGAAAAAGTAGAGGGAGAAGAAAGAAATCCCAGGCTCATGTTCATGCAGTCCAGTGGAGGGCTTATTGCTGCGGAAGCTTTTCAGGGCAAAGACTGCATCTTATCCGGGCCTGCAGGCGGAATCGTGGGAGCGGTTGCAACTTCTCTTGCGGCTGGGGCACGGAAAGTCATTACTTTCGATATGGGGGGCACATCTACGGATGTGGCTCAGTACAGCGGAGAGTACGAGCGCAGTCTTGAAACCGAGATCGCAGGTGTGCGCCTTCGCTCTCCTATGATGCGCATCCACACTGTTGCAGCAGGCGGAGGTTCCATTCTTCATTACGAGGGAAGCAGGTTCAGGGTAGGCCCGGATTCGGCAGGTTCGGACCCCGGACCGGCGTGTTACCGAAAAGGCGGACCCCTTACGGTTACCGACTGCAATGTCATGCTTGGGAAATTGCAGCCTGAATTTTTCCCGAAGCTGTTTGGGCCCAATGCGGACCAGGCCCTTGATTCCGAGCTTGTGCGCAGGAAATTTACTGAGCTTGCAAAGGAGGTTTCAGGTGAAAGCAGCATTGTTCGAACACCTGAGCAGGTAGCGGAAGGTTTCTTTTCAGTTGCAGTCGAGAATATGGCAATTGCCATTAAGAAAATCTCGGTCCAGCGGGGATACAATATAAAAGAATATACTCTTTGCTGCTTTGGGGGAGCCGCTGCCCAGCATGCCTGCAGGGTTGCAGACAGTCTTGGAATTAAAAGTATCTTCATTCATCCGTTTGCAGGCGTCCTTTCAGCTTACGGCATGGGGCTTGCAGACCAGAGGCTGATAAAAGAGCGCTATGTTGGCACCGAGCTGTCAGACAGTCTGATAGGGGATTTGAAAACCGTGTTTTCAGAGCTGGAAAAGGAAGGACGCTTTTCTATGCTTGAGCAGGGAGTGAAAGACCATATAGAAGACCATATAGAAGACCATATAGAAGACCATATAGAAAACCATATTGAGGACCACATAATTGTACTCTTCAAAGTACATATGCGGTATGCAGGTTCGGACACTCATTTGCTTGTGGATTTTGCAGATATGGATACTCTCAGGAACAGTTTTGAGGAAGCTTACAAGAAGCGCTTCGGGTTTGTAATGGAGGGAAAACCCGTGGTTGTTGAAGCTGTTTCGGTAGAGGTGATAGAGATTACGGAAAGGGTTTCCGACCCAGTGCTGGAAATTGAACCAATTCCTGCTTTTGCTCCTGTATCCGCGGTTCAAATGTTCAGTTATGGGGAATTCCATAAGACTCCGGTTTTCCAGAGGGAAGAACTCAAGCCGGGGGCCTGCGTAAATGGGCCTGCTGTTCTTATTGAGAAAAACACGACAATTATCCTCGAACCCGGCTGGGAGGGAAAAATTACCGAACGCAACCACCTCCTCCTGAATAGGAAAATTCCGCTCCCGACCCTTGCAGCCATCGGGACGGATGCAGATCCTGTAATGCTCGAGATCTTCAATAACAGGTTCATGTCTGTTGCCGAACAGATGGGCTATACTTTGCAGAATACGGCTTACTCGGTAAATATAAAAGAGCGGCTGGATTTCTCCTGCGCGATTTTCGACAGGCATGGGAATTTGATAGCTAATGCGCCGCATATCCCTGTACATCTGGGTTCGATGGGAGAATGTGTAAAATCCCTTATCAGGACACAGTTTAAGGAAATGAATGTCGGGGATGTTTTCTTGATTAATTCTCCCTACCATGGAGGCACTCATCTCCCGGATATCACGGTTATTACTCCTTTGTTTGGCAGTTCCGGAAACGCTCTTTCCGAAGAAGTTCCTTCAGAAGATATTCTTCCCGGAGAAATTCTTTCAAAAGAGGTTCTGTTTTACCTTGCTTCCAGGGGTCACCATGCCGATATTGGAGGAATCAGTCCTGGATCCGTGCCGCCTGGCAGCAGGACTATTGAGGAAGAAGGTGTATTGAGCGAGGGAATGAAGATCGTCAAACAGGGCCGTTTCTGCGAAGAAAGGTTAAAAGCGTGGCTGAACTCGGGGAGGTACCCGGCAAGAAATCCTGAGCAGAATATCGCAGATATCCGCGCACAGATTGCTGCAAATGAAAAAGGACTTCATGAACTTCGAAGGATGGTCAAAGAGTTTTCCCGTTCTACCGTTGAAGCGTATATGGGCCATGTGCAGGACAATGCCGAAGAAGCCGTCAGAAGAGTTATTGACAGGCTTGCAGCTGGGGAATTCAGTTATCTGCTTGATGACGGGAGTGCAATTAGAGTTAAGGTTACAATTGACCGGGAGAACCGGGGTGCCAGAATCGATTTTACAGGCACCTCTTCCCAGCTTTCGAATAATTTCAATGCTCCTGCATCTGTTTGCATAGCTGCCGTCCTTTACGCTTTCAGGACACTTGTAAAGAGTGATATTCCTCTTAATGCGGGCTGTTTGAGGCCGCTTCAGATTGTCATACCTGAGAATTCCATGCTCAGCCCCATGCCTCCTGCAGCTGTTGTTGCAGGCAATGTTGAAACATCGCAGTACATTGTTGATGCGCTTTTCGGAGCACTTGGAAAGCTTGCGGCTTCCCAGGGTACGATGAATAATTTCACTTTTGGAAATGCTGATTTCCAGTACTATGAAACCATCTGCGGAGGTGCAGGTGCAGGCCCAGATTTTCCAGGAACAGACGCTGTCCACACTCACATGACAAACTCGAGAATCACGGATCCTGAGATACTTGAAACGAGGTTCCCTGTTTTGCTTGAGGAGTTTTCCATCCGGCAGGGAAGCGGAGGAGAAGGTGAATTCAGGGGTGGGAACGGGGTTGTCCGGAAATTCAGGTTCTTAAAGGACATGGATGCTGCCATCCTCTCAAGCCACAGGAAACTTCCGCCCTTCGGGCTCAAAGGCGGAATGCCCGGAAAGTGTGGAAAGAACACGCTTATTCACAGGGACGGCGGCGTTATCGGAGTTGGAGGACAGGCTGAGTTAAAGTTGAAGTGCGGGGATGTTTTCGTAATCGAAACCCCTGGCGGTGGGGGGTATGGCAGATCTGAAACCTGCAGGCATGAGAAAAAGCAGATCTTTGTGCAGCGAATTTTGTAAAATATTAAAGAGAGATAGCTGAGGTAGAACGACCACCATCAGCTTCTCTCATCAATTTAGTCTGTATTCAAGTGCAATTAATCCTAGGGTTTATTAAGTTTAGAATCTCCTACAGTTATCGAATATCCAAAGCTTTGCGTATTCTTCGGAAGAATTGAAAGTTCCCAATCCCCAACAGCCCCGGGTGCTGTATAGGTTTCTACAAAGGTGCTGCCATAATTCTGATAGATTGATTTATCGTCTATTGGCCATACCAAGGGGTAACTCCCCACAATACCGATAGAACTGCTCTCGACTGATTTTACAAAGGTCATTTTGACACGTTTGTGGTTATATCTCATTTTGAGCTCAAACGAGGGTTTTTCTCTTTTTGGTGATATTAACCAGGGATTTTCATTTGTATATCCATTAACTTCAACAGTTATCGGTTTCTTGTTCGTGGTCTTAAAAGTTTTTACATAAGGAACGAGGGGTTGTTTAAGGACGCTAAGATCCAGGTTTAGTTGCGGATTGGATGTGAAGTCGGTAGTTACTACTCCATCAACATTCATAGAAATTGTCCCGTAATACCTTCCTGTCGCGTTTTCCGGAACTTTTACCTTGATGGTCATGTTAGCAGTTTCGCCTGCTTTTATAATTGAGGGGGCAGAGATTCCAATTGCATCAGAGCCAAAGGCAGGTATGTAACTTGGATCATAATAATTGCTGTATTCGGGTATTTTCGGGTCTATAGTAACGTCTTTGGTAGCCATGTTTTTAAGTTTTATTTGGTATTCGTACTCCTTTCCGGCTTCAATGGTATCAGAGATGTACTGTGTTTCAAGCTGGATCTTTGAAAGACCCTGGACTGAGAGATCAATATGCATAGAATTGACATATTGGTTGGAATTCGGCACAAGATCATCGGTAAAGGCTATATTGGCCTGATAGCTCCCGCTCTCCGTATCCCTGGGAACATCTATTTCAACGTCAAATTTCTGCGTTGAGCCGGGTGCTACCTTTACATTTGTGGGAGACGTCTTAATCCAGCTTTCATCTATGTTCTTTTCACTGTTAGGTACAGCTACTACTTTCGGTATTAACACGAGAGTCTCATTTCCTGTATTGGTGAACATTACAGTGAAAATGTTGACACTTCCAGCAGTTAAATATGTACTATAGAATTGTGGTTCTATAGTGTTTGTCGAATTCCCTACTATTACATTCTCCATGGATGCAGAATTTATCTGTTCATTACTTTCTTGTTGAGCGATTGCAGTTTGCATTACTGCCATGCAAAGCAACATCCCGACAAGTAGGGATGATGCCTTTATTCCTCCACTTTTACTCATATTTTATCTCCATTATGGGGGGATTAATTCTAGAATATGACGCTTTTTAATATTCTTTGGGTTAATCAAAATCTAAAAGTTGATTTCAATTCAATTAGCCATCACAATGACAAAGTTATATAAATTATTCAGATGTATTAATTAATATTTTTATTAAGTGAGGCCGAGTTAATGATATAAATCATCATATATATAATCCTTTTGTGTTTTTTATATAATTAATTTTAATTTTTAGTTATTATACTTGACTATTTATTACATAAATATATAATTTAATGAAAGTATTAGTTTTTATCAAGGTAATTAGATAAATTATAGTCTAATTTTCTTTTTCTACGCCATCAAATAGTATTCCTATATAACTTAATAGACATTTATTGAGGATTCTAGAGACTCAAACATTAGGTAATTATTTATAATTATTGACAAAATAATTTACTTATGTTAATGGTGAACTTTGGTGTTATCAGATTTGTAATGCTTATCTTGTTATTTTTTGACTATAAATTGTCAACCGATAAGTCTACAGATAAATTCACTGAAACCACGTAAGAACAGTTATATATGATTTGTAGAATTATGTGCAGTAGAGTACAGAATATGACAATTGAATATCATGATATCAAGCCCTGGGGAAGGTCTTTTGACGAGTATGTCAGGATGTTCAGCCTGACACCTGCCGACCTCAAACGAAAGATTATGGGGTGTGGGGATGGCCCGGCAAGTTTTAACGCGGAGCTTACTGAGCGAGGCGGAAATATCACATCTGTCGATCCTGTTTACCATTTCAGCGTTGATCAGATCAGACAGAGAATCTGTGAAACCTACGATGATGTAATTGGTCAGACCCGGAAAAACCAGGATAAGTTCATCTGGCAAGAAATCGGTTCAGTTGAGGAGCTTGGAAGGATTAGAATGTCTGCTATGGCGAAATTTCTTGAAGATTTTCCAGCAGGCATGATACAGAAGAGATATATACCGGATGCACTTCCCTCACTGCCTTTTGGCGACAAAGAGTTCGACCTGGCACTATGCTCTCATCTGCTGTTCCTCTATACAGATAACCTGTCGCTGGAGTTTCATCTGAGATCACTGGAGGAGTTGTGCAGGGTTTCAAATGAGGTCAGAATATTTCCGCTGCTGGATGTAAACGCCAACAGGTCACTATACGTTGACCACGTGATCGATTTCTTAAAGACGGGAAAGCGAAATGTGACTGAAGTAAAGGTGCCGTACGAGTTCCAGAAAGGCGGGAATACGATGTTAAAAATTTATTGAGATATTTCGATGATAATGTCCATCATTAATAACGTCCATCATTAACAAAGATCAAACGATTACAATTAAAACTATTTTCAATAGCCACACGATATATGACTGAGATCACGCTTACGAAATGTCAGCGCATACAACTCCCCGTCGCAGATTTCCTTATATTGAATACCCTTGCAGGACTTTGGGAGATACGGGACCTGGTTCTTAATCTCTCCTGTTTTTAGAATTCCCCTGCAACCGGAGTATCGCTAAACTTGAAAATACTTTCTCCGCTTCATCATTTTTTCAAAATCATAATATTAATACGTGTAAGAAAAGAAACAGTGCATGTTATTAATAATAGTAGATATAAATCGAGTTCATATATAGATTAAATTGATCCCGAATATGAATTTGTATCCGCATGTAAAGTTGAGTTAAAACCCCAAAATTTTATGGACGGTGAGATAAATTCCCAGTGCATACGACCACCGCAGAAAAGAGAAGCAAGTATCCAGGCTGCAATTAGAGAACTCAGAGAAGAAACCGGGCTTCGGGCCTATGATGTGAGATACCTTTTTAAGTTCCATGAGTCGAAGATTTTTAAATACTGGAAATTTATATCGAGCTAAAGGAAACGGAGGAAGTTAAAAATAATTGATAAATACAAGAATAAGATGAGCTGATCTCCCATGCACCCAAAAACTAAACAAATACTCAAAGTCTTTGAAGAGATCAATAAGATCCCGAGATACTCAAGAAATGAAGAGAAACTTTCCATCTGGCTGCAGGAGTGGGGGAGGTCAAGAAGCTTTGAGGTGAAAGCCGATTCACTAAACAATGTCCTTATCAAAATCCCTGCAACTCAGGGCTATGAACGTTCTCCTACACATATTCTGCAGGGGCATATGGACATGGTGTGTGAGAAATTAAAGGACTCCGGACATGACTTTTCCAGAGACCCGATAAAATGCATTTGTGATGGGGACTGGTTAAGAGGAGATGGGACTTCTATCGGGGCAGATAATGGGATCGCGCTTGCAATCGGGCTAGCGCTTGCTGAAGCCGGGAAGAAAGGAGAGATCAAACATCCGCCACTTGAACTTCTTTTTACTGTAGATGAGGAGACAGGCTTAACAGGGGCAAGGGGACTGGAGGCTGGTTTCTTTGAAGGAAAGCTGCTCTTGAACCTGGATTCCGAGGATGAGGGAGTTTTCATAGTAGGGTGTGCCGGAGGGCAGAACTTATTGATCACACTCCCTGTCGAGTGGGAGATACTTTCCAGCGAAAAAAGAAACTCGTTCGGATTTTTCAGGCTCTCAGTCGAAGGGCTGGAAGGTGGACATTCAGGGATTGAGATTAACCGGCAAAGGGCAAACGGAATTCAGCTGCTCGCCCGGACACTTGATAGGCTGAGGGAGAAGATTGGCACAGAAAATATCAGACCTGTGCTGCTGAGTGGAGGCAGTGTCCATAATGCAATCCCAAATATGGCAGAGGCATTTGTTGTGCTTAAGAGGGAAAAAGCTGCAGAGGCTGAAGAAATAACTTTTCGACTCTGGAAGATGCTCCAGGCTGAATATGCAAAAACAGACCCTGGACTGGTTCTGAATCTCACCGAAACAGACAAAAGAGAAGTTTTTAAAATTGCAGACAACATAATACCCGGAAAGGAATTTCCTCATGAAAAGATCTTTTCTGCAGCGACAGAAGAAAAGTTAATAAAGCTGCTCCTGGGACTGCCTCATGGAGTTAACAGGATGTCGGATACTATTCCCGGGCTCGTAGAAGTCTCAAATAACCTGGCGACCATGAGAACAGAGGAAAATGAAGTAAAAATTCTATTAAGCCAGCGCAGCTCTATTACTTCCAGGTTGTCTGAAATTACCGGAAAGGTAGATGCCGTGGCAAAACTGGCAGGAGCGCAGGTTGAGCATGAGCCCGGGTATCCCGCCTGGGAACCTGATCTTGAATCCGGGCTGCTTTCGAAATGCAGGCAAGTTTACACGGAAACTTTTGGAGAAGAGCCGAGAGTAGAAGTCGTGCATGCAGGGCTCGAATGCGGAATAATCGGCTCAAAATGCGCTGGTATGGAAATGATTTCCTTTGGGCCGACAATCAAATATCCCCATTGTCCGGCAGAAAGAATTTTTATTCCTTCGATTGAAAAAATCTGGATTTTCCTGACAAACCTGCTAAAAAGTTATTGCTGATTTACTATTGCCACAGCTTTGAAGGACGATTTGCTGACAAGATTTGTCCAATTTTAGGGTCATAATGCTTTTTTCAATAACTTCCTTCACGACCCAAAACTACAACACTAAAAAATTAAAAACAATGGCACTCATACGAGTGTCATTATTGTACTGATTGCTGGTGGTGCTTTCCTGTGAACTGTATAGGTTGCTCCCTGAGGAGGTTTGATTTCAATCTGGAATTCCTGGTTAGGCCCTACAGTATCAAGAGCATTTACTTGAACCAATACTTCAAATGTCTCAGTCTTGTCAATGAGGGAATTACCATT
Organism: Methanosarcina sp.; assembly: GCA_017883485.1. Lineage (GTDB taxonomy): Archaea > Halobacteriota > Methanosarcinia > Methanosarcinales > Methanosarcinaceae > Methanosarcina. Next base: position 2,520 of record JADGNM010000022.1, on the reverse strand, counting down.
AGCATCATTATATATACGCACTATCTGGAAGCTGTTAGCATCGGCAGTAGCGTCATTTGTTAAATCTTTTGGTACTACCCTTGGAGATGAATAGACTATAAGAGTTCTATTCATATCAACTGACGAACCTCCTGAAGTCAATTGCAAGAACATGGTAACATTTACAATATTTTTAGCAACAGTGTCACCGCGGGCGATTGCATCTCCACTCAATTCAACGCTACTGCTTGCCTGCGCCACCCCCGTATGCACAACTTCCTGGCTCTTCTGGGTTGTGAAAAAACCTGCTCCAAGCATGACGCAACTGAAAACCGCAGCCACCACAACGAAGGCTATCAGGACAATTGCTGCTTCAAGTCCAGTAAAACCCTTTTCATCTTTCACGAATTTGTTCCACATTACAGATCACCTCAGTAAACCGTATAAAATGAGCCCACAGTAAGTGCAGGTGGCATCGTTTTAGAAAGACCGAGGACTGCACCCTCTGATGGCTTGAACTCGATATTGACTTTTTCGTTTAATCCAGGTAGTGAAGCGGCATTGACCCCGGAACCGGTCAAATCGACGTCTATCCTATATTTTTCGCCCGATTCAAGCAGGTTATCGTTATGATTAGGTTCCTAAATTATAGCAGAATAATCCCATCCTTGCGTTCCTGTACCCGGTCCATTACCACCATATTGCCGCGACAGGAAATCATCATTATCTGTGTAGGTAAGTACGGCCTTATCCAAATCTACAGATGTTCCACTAGCAGTATTAGTTAGATAAAATGTAATCTTCCCTGCCGTGCCGTTTGCTGTTGATTCGACAATCACATCTCCGGAAGGTGCAATACTGCTACTTGCCTGCGCTACACCGGTGTGCACAACTTCCTGGCTTTTCTGGGTTGTAAAGAATCCCGCTCCCAACATGACGTAACTGAATACTGCAGCTACGACAACAAAAGCTATCAGCACAATTGCTGCTTCAAGCCCCGTAAACCCCTTTTCGTTATTTAAAAATCTACCCCACATGATAAATCACCTTTTTTCGGGTCTTGATGTGAGCTATCGAAAACCGTAAGCATAAGCATATCTATACGTTTCTATACGTTTTCCTCAAAAGCGAGGGATGGCTCCATTTTTTCCAGAATAATCAATAACTCCCATGCAAGACCCTTTTGGATACGTGACTATTATAATACGAATATAATATCATTGATTAGAATATAAATCTTTCATAATAAATATCTGCAAAAGAGTTAAAAAATTAATCATAAGCTGTGATCATATTTATGATTCATTATCCGAAAAATCAACAAGTTACTTTATTTATTCAATGTACACAATGTGCATTTGGTTTATTAATACCTGACTTTGCAGTAATTTCCATCTCAAGATTATGTATGATTCAGTTCTAAAATTAATTAACCAAAATAAAAGTAAAAATACTAAATTTTGGAGCATAGTATAAAATATAGTTTTTAAGGCTCTTGTATCATATATTACACTGCAATATCCTTTTTCTTTTATTACCTCACGTCCTCAGCAGACTTAGCTGCTTCGGCAAATTCTTTTCCAACTAAAGTTAGTAGTTCAGGCTTAAGATTCCCTGTGAGATCAGTATCCCTCCCGCTTCACTAATCGCTTGATTGAGATTTTTTGCCCATAAGTGTTCGATTATAAAAATAGCAACAGCTGTATTTTCAGGGATAGCCTCGGTTATCTCAAGAATATCTTTGTCTGTAATGCCGTAATTCTCCAGGGCGGCTACCAGGGCTCCTGCCTCCATACCTGCCACAGCTCCCTCTTTACCATAAGCGCCGAACCCTATGAGTCCGCCTATGAAAGCGCCGAAGTCTATTCTCTCTTTTTCGTCCAGTTCCGTTGCAGCCATAGAAACAACACTTCCATCTCTGTCCTTCCAGAGAAACAAAAGATCAATAAGTCGGACGATACCTTTTTCTATGACCGAATCGAGTTCAAGGCGGATCTGACCATTGAAATCCGGATTCTCAAATACGAAAACTAAGAGCTGTATCGGTCCATAAGTTATTTCCTTCATTAATTTGTCCCCCAATTGAAGTTTTTCCTGCTGCCCTCTACTTTAGTTACAGCAGAATTTACGAAATCAATGTAAATTTCATTGTTTTACTTTGAAACATTTTCGATACGAAAGCTATTTTGTTATTCCATGAAGCCTGTCCCAAAAATAGTATTTAAGCTGAAATTATAAATTTAATTCTATGTTATCTAGAAAAATCTAGCCTGTCTAGATTTAACCTGTCTAGACTTAACCTGTCTAAACTTAACCTGTTTTTTTCTATTCAGACAGTTTTTTAGCTTTTTGGTTCTATCCCCCCATATTATTTATTTTCTAAATATATTATTCCAGTCAATTTTCGTTATCTATTGCCAGTGGTTTCTGGATTCTGCAACGTCTCAGATTCAGGTCACACTAAAATTATAACATTTGTTTCGTACATATAGGAGGTAGTAAATGAGGTGTTAATACGACCCAGGAACGGAAAAGATTCAT
>JADGNM010000297.1 GCA_017883485.1 Methanosarcina sp. | reverse complement strand
TAAAGCCTTTAAATCGAAAAAGAAGGAATTCATTTATTACTGCCAGTAATTGTCGGACAGCCTGTTTAGGTTGGGGTGGCCGCCCGCAATTTGATTTTTTATTATATCCGTAAGATAGGTAATATTTGAAAAATAATACTATTTTTTAAGAAATATATATGGAAGCTTGATAAAATAACTTTGATCCTCGGTTATTATAGGTTTCTTATTTATATTTCTATTGTTTTTATATTCACTGAGTAGTAATCTCCTCACGATATGATTATTCAAATTACTTCCATCGGCATGAATGAGAATAGAATTTTGCTTAGAATATACCAACAAATAGAAACTACATTCTTCAAAAAAGAATTTAAAAATTAACTGATAGAATAATCTTTGCACAATGTATTTGCCGATCGGAAGTGATTTAAAAAATATTCTTATTGTATCAATTAAAAAATGAGGCAATCAATCATTAAGATAACCAGTGACAAGAAAACCGAAATTTTGTCGATAACCAGTATTTTTCATTTTACTATATTTTACTATATTTTACTACATTTTACTATATTTTACAGAACTTTTGGGAAACACATAGGCACTTTATCAGAGTGTCTAAAGATACAGATTTTAAGCCTATAAATAGAGCGAAAAGAAAAATTAAAGCGTCTTTTATAAAGTTCAGATGACGGTACTGTGAATCTACGAGGGATTATAGTTTTTTTCCAGACACCGTCGAACCTATAGAATTGTCCATCCCGCGCAGATTCATAGTGCCATTTTAAGGTTAATAGGATAACCATTAAACGTAAACGACGTCAATTGCCGTTCTACTTTTTTATGAGAAACTTCGGTATCAAACGAAAGAATTTCATGCTTCATGCATGTGCCAAAGGCTCATGAGGGTTTCTAATGAGAATCCATGATCTTTCTGATTTCATTCCATCAACCGATAACTTTACAGAATCCTAATTACAGTCAGAAAAACTCATAGCCCCAATACTTCATAAAGCAATTTCATAGCTTTTTTCTCGTTCTCTCCTCCGCACCTGGAAGCCAGAGTTTCATAATGCCGGATCAATTCGAGATATTTTTCATCTCCTGTGAGCTGGTAGCGAGTTGCATGGACTGTTGCCTCAAGCACTGCATTGAATCCCCTGTTTGGCGCTGGAAGGTTTTTTCGGTTCGCCTCATTGAAGCCTGCATCTATTGGAACTAGATCGGCTACCAGGGCCTGATCCGTATTCTTAACATTGATACATTCGAAAATGACCCAGGCTGCAGCTTCTTTCAGGATAGGGAAATTGAGCCCAAGAGCTGGCACATAGTCAAACTCGGAAAGCTCCAGGTCAAAAAAAGTTGAACGCACAAAAAGCAGGGAGTCGTAAACTATGTTTGCTGCAAGGTATTTTTCTTTAAGAACATTTGCCTGGGTATGGCTGCCTTTGAAAAGCCTGACAAAAGTCCTTCCGCCTTTTACGATTATTCCTATGGGGGCGGCATTAAGCTGCTCCAGGCCTGTGCTTACGATTGTCTCGGTGATTCCCTCACGGATTCCGAATGAGGAGAGATCAATAGAAGAAGACTTGTTTCCGCATTCGGAATATTCAGGGGAAAGTTCTGTCAAAAGCGCAGTCCTCCCAGAAGGGCAATGAAAAGTCCGGCGATAATGATATCTGCCGTTGAACCTGGATTGATTTTCTTTTTAAGGAGCTCATGGTCAAATTCCTGTGCTGCGGAAAGCAAGGATGAAATATCCCTTGTCATATCAGAGGAATTTCTTGTCACATCAGAGGAATCCCCTGTGATATGACCTGAAGAACTCTCCCAGGCCGAGAGGATTTCACCTGCCCTGAACGATACGTAATCTGCAGTGTCTTTATCGAACTTGGTCTGAATGAAAGTATCTCTATGCCGGGAGAGCAATTTCAAAAAGGTATACACGATAGCTTCATTTATACCCGTGCTTGAGCAGTTCAAAACCTGGTTTTTGGTTCCTGAATTCAGTGCCTGCATGAACTCGATTATGCTTCTTGCTCCTTCAAGGCAGCGCCCGAAACCGGAGGTCCATTCATTTGCGATGAGGTCGTACCCTTCAGCTATTTCCATAAGTTTGTAAAGCGTAACTTGCCGTTCCCTGAGTTCGGCTGCAGATTCCGGATTTCCAAGGCTGAATTCGTCCACGCTGTTAACTCTGACTTCTGCCACTTCAAAAGCCCTGTAGAATTCAACAGCATCCTCACAGCTGGTTGCTCGGACAAAAGCATGGGCACGGGCAGCAAGGTCTTCGAATTCGCCCTGTGAAAGCTTAAGATTAGCTCTTAAAGGTGAATCGAATAATTCTCCTGCAGCCATTGAAAGGGGTATCAGCAGCAGAAAAGCCCCAAAATGGGTGTTTCCTCCCCGCTGCCAGGTAGAGCTCTCACAAACTGCACTTCTGATAAGCGGCCCTATTCCACTCCTGCTTCTTGCAGCCAGCTCAAGGACGGGGTAAGCACTCACCGAAGAAGCCACAAAATGCTCAAAACAGGTATTGGGGTAGTTATGCTCCCTATCCACGTTGCCTGGTTTGGGAGAAGCGGAGACCTCAAGCAGCATAGCAAGCTGGGCACAGCGGGCAATCAGACTCGATATTTGTTTGCCTTCTACCCCTTCAGGTACAGGACAGGGAGAGCCAGTATTAATGAGACTCATTTACCGGAATTCTGGCATGATTCAGTACGTATTCTGCCAGTTGTTTCTTGAGTTTCATATACTCTACGTCAGAGAGGTCAATTGTGTGTAATACCCCATCCCTGATCCAGCAGGGCTTGGAGATTTTACAGCACCAGACAAGGCTTCCGAAACAGGTATCCTCTCCGAATTCCAGCATTGTGCCTTTTGAAAACTCCAGTTTCGTTCTGGTAAATTCTTCTGCGGTATAGCCCAGTTTTCGGTATTTTTCATGCACGGGGCAGGGTTTGACAGGCAAACAGCAAAAAGCCAGAGCCCTGAAGTCCCCATCACTGCAAACATGCTTGGGGGTATTATACCAGCCTGTAGATTGCTGATACGAACAAACACTCTCTACCAGTTCCTTTATAAGTTCAGGATTTTCCAGAACCCCTCTGGCAACGGATACCATGTCAGCACCGCGGGAAAACATATCCTTTGCAGCCTCAAAATCCCTGACAGAGTTGTTGCCAATAAGGAAGAGCCTTGTAGCATCCCTATAATTAAGGATCGCATCAAGGTCAGCCTCTGAACCTTCCTGTGCAGCATCAACATGTATTATATCTGCGCCCGACCTGTCTATAAGCCTGGCAAGTTCGATATCGTCTATAACATTTGCCCTCACTTTTACCGAAAGTACGACTCCGGTTTCCTTAATTGCCTTTATCCAGGCGGAAAGCCGCGGAAGATCGTGTAGAAGAGTTTCTCCTATTCCGGCCTCGAGCATTTCAGGTTGCCTGCAGTGGGCATTTAGCTCGAGGATTGCTCCTTCTTCTTTTATGATTTTTGCAGCTTCAATAAGGGGTTCAAGTGCAGTACTCCTTACATTTATCGCAACGGCACTTCCGGACTTTACTGCCCGAATTTCCTTTTTTATAAGCTCCAGGGGCTCATCGGAGATGAACTCTTTTCTACCCCGGGCCGCGAGCTTTGATGCAACATCGATTGAAGCCTTATCCAGATTGAAGGCTCCAAGAACTACCAGCCCGGCATCACCTGCATACTGGTTAGCAAAAGCGCTGCCGACAATACCTGCCATTGGAGCTAGTGAAATAGGATTCCTGAAGCTGATGTATCCAATATGCAAATCGAACAAACAATCACTCATATTTTACCTCTTCAAAATAAGCCTGGAAACTGACTGAAAATGATAGTCGTTGTCAGATATTAAAGTAACGATGATTTCTTTAAGTTACGGATTACAACTCACATATATATTAATATTTATTGCATTCAAATACATAAATTTATATAGGGTACTGGGAACCAGTGTGCCTATATAAACTGCGTATCTTTATAAGCTGATCCAGGAACAAGAAGAAAATCATAATATTTTGTGAAGATATTTTGTATCCTCTTAAAATTCGATGGTAAAAGCAAATTTCTAAAATCTTTCTCAAAAATCATAGATAGAATCACAGATAAAATATAATATTAGCCCCAT
>JADGNM010000296.1 GCA_017883485.1 Methanosarcina sp. | reverse complement strand
TAAAGTCACAAAAGTATAATTTTAATGGATTTCCATTAATGAAATAGCCAATATCAAGAGATTATTATCCTATATTGGCAGGGGTGCGGAATGTCAATGTACAAAGATTATCTATTGATTTAACCTGGATTTGTTCTTGCCCTGGCAAAATTAGAGGCTGGCAGAAGCTAACAGAAGCTGACAGAAGCTACAAATAAGAAAACTGAGATGAAGGTGACCCAAGGATGCACAAAACACTGAATCTGGATGAATTAATTGCCAAAAAGCAGCGTGAAAATGAAGAAGCGGAAGGGGGCGGCGATCAGAAAACCGAAGAGCTTTACGACCTGATAATTCCCCCCGGCACTGTCGTGTCTATTATTTACGATATTGTCGAAGAATTCGGCCTCGAACCTGTAACAAGGAAGGTGTTTGTAGGTATCGCAAACAGCGAAGAAAGAGAGCTTCTGGCTTTGCGTGGCCCTCTTGAAAAGGTCCAGGCTGCTGAAAAATTCCTTTACGAAGAGATGAAGGCCTGGGTAGAAAACGGGTAATCCTGCCAATAAAATAATAATGTTCTTTTAATAATTTTCTTTTAGAATATGTTTTCGATAACAAGTTTTTAAAGCAGGCGAGAAGGTCCCTATTATTCGGAGCCTATGCCTGTAATGTTTTCTTTCGAGAAATCAAAAACAGTAACTCTGCCTGTTTTGTCGTATATATCAAGCTTTGCGCCTTTTTCGATCTTTCCTATAACTGCAGCAGTAAGTCCTACTTCTTCGAAGACAGTTCTACATTCTTCTGCTTTTTCAGGATCTGCGGTAAACACATAGCCTGTTCCCGGATGAACTTTCAGCCACTGCTCAAAATCCACATTATCAGGTCTTGGGACTTTTTCGAGATCGACTGAGGCCCCGACGCCGCTTGTCTCACAGAGCATGCCAAGTGTCCCAATAAGTCCGGGGTTGCTTATGTCTTTGCCTGCTGTGGCAAGTTTTCTCTTCCCTATCTCCTGAGTAACAAGATATGTTTCCCTGACTTTTGCAGGCTCTTTAAAAGATGTCGTGTCCCAGCTGTATGGAGAATTTGACCCTATTTTTCCATCCATATCATAGGCTGCAATCACGAGATCTCCGGGGTTTGCGGTATCGCTCCGGATTACGCAATCTCTTTTAACAATCCCAATAATTGCAACTGAAAGTGAATTATACCGGGTATCGGGATGGACATGTCCTCCTACGACAGGGACTCCGAATTTCCTGACCCCTTCAGCCAGTCCTTCCATGAATTCCCTGCAAGCTTCCGGAGAGTTCGAAGAGGCTACATCCACCATAGCAAGCGGCTTTCCACCCATTGCTGCAATATCGTTTATGTTCACTACAACAGCTCCGTAGCCTGCCCACCAGGGACTGGCATCCAGCAACCTTCCCCATATTCCATCCGCTGCAAAGAGGATGACATCATCTCCTCCTATATCTATTACCGCCGAATCGTCTCCAAAATCAACAATTGCGTTTCCATATTCCGAACGGACGGTTTCAAAGATTGAAGTAATATCCTCAATCAGTTTTTTCCGGGTAACTCCTTCGAAGTTTTTAATCCTTTCTGCAAGCTCTTCCAGGTTCAATGTCAGGCTCCCTTTTGTTTTTTAAGTGCCATGAGCGGCATAGTAAAATTACTGATGAATTAATATACTTACTGAACTTATAACCTATGACAGAACAGTATAGCGCAATAATGTCAGAGTGTTAGTACAACAACTTTAGACAATAGATCAGGCATAGTTCTGGTGGAATCCCATATTATCAGTTATCTACAACGGGGACAAACTAACAGTAATCAGCACTGAATATAAACGTGACCTTTTAGCAGGCTTTTCTGCTTTCTCCGGCGGCAAAATATCCCAGATATTTTTACAAGTACCTATTCGGTCATCCTTTATCTTTTTTTTCTTTGTTTTGTGGAAAGAAAAGCTATAACTTTTTATTAAATTACTCTATCTTATTGTATTGACGAAATATAATATTAAGTAGATAAAAATTTCTTACTGATAAGATTCTTACCGACAAATAAGGAGTGAAAAAAATGGCAGCAAAAATTAATGTAGATTCCTGCATAGGTTGTAGAAGCTGTATCGACGAATGCTCCGCATCTGCAATTTGCCTGAACGACGACGACATTGCATGTGTAAATGAAGATGAATGCCTTGACTGCGGTGAGTGTGAAGATACCTGCCCGAATGGGGCAGTAACCATCGAGTAAAGCTTAAAAAATCGGCCGAGAAGCGGAGCGCTCTAACTTCGCTTCTTCACACCTTGCTTCAGATCTTGCTTATCAAGAGAATTATTCTTGTTCTCTCAACCTCAATTCTTCCAGAAATTTACTCGTTTTATCAAACCTTTGTGGAATATGGCAGAGTCAAACAAAAATGGGTTTTGTTGTTTTCTCATAAGATGAAAGAGAAGAAAGAGGAAACTCTCAGAAAGAAGCTTGAAAAAGAGGTTGAAAAAACAGAGATACCTCTTAAAAAGCTGAAGGGAAGGAACTTCTTTTGTGAAGAAGATGCATTAAAAGCTGTAGAAGAATGGACCCAAGAATTCCCGTCTGTTTTGTTTGATAAAGTATGTATGAAATCCGTTATGAAACGTGAACCAAATAAAAGAGGTAACCTTCAAAAAATGAGAAATTAAAGACCTATTATAGGATTGAAGGTGAAATAAAAGTTAATGATGCTTTTGTTTTGAAAGAAATGGAGAAAATGGGACTTTTCATAATTGCAAGTAATGATATCAGTCTTTCTCCTGAAGAGATGCTGAAGTACTGCAAAGGACAGGATCAAGTAGAAAAAGGATTTAGTTTCTTGAAAGGCGATACGCTTAGCGTATCTAAAGTTTACCTCAAAAACAAAGCAAGAATTGTGGCATTGACTATGATAATGGTTCTATGCCTGATGATTTATTCAATTGCAGAATGGAAATCAAGGACAAAATTAGAAGAAGAAAATGAAACAGTCCAAGATCAAAAAGGGAAACCTAAAAAGACCTACGATGACATGGATATTTTTCAATAGGGCTTATCCAGTACAGTGTCGTCGACAATCAGAAAACCTTTTTTAGGAATAACGAATTTCCTCACTTCAGCCCATAGAGATTCTGTGTCTGAATGTTGTTTTTGAAGGAGACGAGTGAAACAATCATGTGAAGGAGCATTAGTTACAGAAGGAAAACAGCGAGCAGCTTCAGTGCAACTAAAAACGGTAGATGAGGCGAGAATAAAATTAATGTAATCGTGGTAAATACATTTGGGCATGTTTATAGGCATAACTTTAGTCATTTTTATAAGTAATATGCAATAAAATATATTTTAAATGATTTTAATTTTGCGGAGACTAAAGTGCGTAAGTCCTGTATCTTTCTGAAAGTCTCGGCGATTTCAGGAAAACCTTCACTTTCGGCAACACTGGCAAAACCCGGATATATCTTGGTATTTTCAAACATTTCTCCGGCAATGAATGCACCTGTGATCTCCGCTTCTCCACCTTCTAAAAGCTTGAAAAATATCTTGGCATGCTCTTTTTCATTGTCTGCCGTCCAGGAATTGGCTGCTATCTGCACATAGCCTTCTTCTTTGGCCTGAGATGCAAAATAGCTGTATCTATTCCTGGCCTGAGATTCTCCGGCGAAGGACAGCAATACATTCTTCTCGGTCTTAGTTCCCTTTAAGCTCTTATTCTCTCACCATATCTAATTCAAGGCTTATAAATCGAAAGGAACCTGAATGATCTGAGCCGCTTCATAGATCAGCCAAGTCTCATCAGCCTGCCGCAAGTTTTCAATTGCACGTCTCTGAATAGCTGGAATGGTGACATGGCTCAGGTCGGCCACAAGGTTGCCAATCATATGTTCCTGCCCTGTCATGTCAAGCGACCGATACCTTTCTTCAGCCTGAGCAAAGTCGTTTGTTTTGAGGATCTTCAAGCCCTTGAAGACGTTTATGCTACGATCAGGCGAGGTCGAAGCGATCAAGGTTCATCACCTTGGTCCAGGCCCCCACGAAGTCCTGGATAAACTTCTTCTGCGCGTCCGCGCTTCCGTAGACCTCGGCCAGAGCCCGGAGCTGGGAGTTCGAACCGAAGATGAGATCGACACGCGTGCCGGTCCACTTGACTTCGCCAGTCTTGCGATCG
>JADGNM010000295.1 GCA_017883485.1 Methanosarcina sp. | reverse complement strand
CTCCATTTGCTGTCATCGATTTCGCAGCAAACAAGGTATTTGGTTTAATATGGTCTAATGATGATGTTTTCATCTGGTAATGTGACATAGTCAAGATAATATTCAGCAGGAGTGGGGGAATTACTTCGCGGGGTTTCTAAAGCGATTTTAATTTACCAGATCTTCTTTTCTTCCCGGAATACATTCTCTAATTTTGACAAATAATATAAAGAGTAAAAGTTATGCAGAGATAGTCAAAATTGCTTTTTCCTGGAACAATTTTTAATATTTTCTGGCTACCAAAATTCACCATAAATTTCGTTACAATCAATCAAAAACCCGGAAAATAGTAAAAAGTATCTCGAATTATGATTACTAAAGTGTGAAGTGGATAACACGAATCTGTTATAAAATTATATAATGATATTACCGTAATTATAACAATTGCCTTTATGGGCACAGATTGTGCCGCCGCATTTGGTGCATTTCCATTTTATTTTTTCATTCATAGAAATTTTGAAAGGGATAATTCGCTCCAGGATGTCCCGTGTTGAGTACGATACATCAGATGTCTGCCAGATGTGTTCTGAGATTGAAGTTAAAAATTCTTTCCTTTGCCCACTCCTCAACGAACTCTTTTTCAGAAATTGGCATGTAATTAAGTTACAAACTTGAGTGAAGTAATAGAGCCGGTTGGTATTTATATACCAGTACGTAAATTTAAATTGAAGCTCGCCTTTTTCATATACAGATCGAATTTATATATTTCGGATATATATTATATGTTTGGAATTTGAAATCTAAAACATTAGGATAATGCGGGGTCTAATTTCGTCTACCCGCATAACTTCACTCCCAAATGGCGATGGGTCTTTTCGCACAATTTTTCTCCCATCGCCACACTCTTTCAAAGTTAGGCAAGGGAAGGCCTAAATCCCTTGCCTGGCTAGCCATTAAATATGTCTAGTTGTTCCCCAAACACTAGATAAATTATTATACTCTGTTTTGACCTATAAAGCTTTTTATAAATTTAACTAATATAAAATAGTAATTATTAATATATGTTGCCTATATATGAGCTGGTTTTTTCTAATTTTTACCTTTTTTCTATTTTACGTCACCTACTCTGCAGGTCGGTTTTGCAGGTCCTGGGACGGGCCTATGATAGAAATAACTTTTATTTCGAGAATCAGCGTTTTGCCTGCAAGCTCCTGATTAAAGTCCAGGGTGGCAGATTTTTCCGTAGATTTGAGTACTTTAACTTCCCTCCCTCCGGATGTAATGATCTTTTTCCCAACTTCGGGAGGGTTCTCGAGTTCAAGCCTTAAAAGAGGGATATTCTGAACAAGATATTTCTTGTATTCTCCATAGGCGTCCTCAGGTGGGATTTTAAGGATTTTCTCCTCTCCTTCTTTCATCCCCAGAACTCCTTTATCAATACCTTTTATGACCTGACCCGTATCAACCCTGAAAAAGAGAGGTCTATACTCTTTTTCGTTGTCATATATCCCTGTTTCAATAGCTTTTTCCTTTGATGTGGCATCGAATACTGTTCCGTCCTCAAATTTTGCAATGTAGTCAATAAGAAGGTAATCTCCCTTTTTCACAGTACGAGAATTTTCAGTCATCTCTTCCTCCTGATCATCCTCCTTTCAACACTCTGGTACATTAAATATTCAGGGTGCCAGAAAGATGCACTACTTTTGAAGAAAAATTATCAATTATCAATTTGATTCCGAGGATTTAGACTTATTTTATAGAGATGAGTTTTATATCGAAAACAAGGGTCTTGCCTGCAAGCTCAGGGTTGGCATCAACAGTAATATGCGTATCGTTCACAGCAATCACCCTGAACTGGTTGCCGTATGGGTCTCCAAATACCTGTCCTACTTTGGGAACTTCGGTCAAATTCAGATCTTTGATGGGAACCGCCTGGACCTTTGCTTTGTCGTATTCTCCGTAAGCTTCTTCAGGAGGAATTTTTATTGTTTTCTCTTCTCCCACTTTCATCCCGATTACGCCGCTGTCAAATCCTTTTATCATCCGGCCCGAACCAGCAACAAAGGATAAGGGAGCATAAGTCCTATTGCTATCGTATATACCTGCCTGTTTTGCAACGTCTTCTTTCGAGGTGTCAAAAACCGTGCCGTTTTCAAGTTTTCCGGTGTAATCCACCTGAACGGTATCTCCGGCTTTTACTGCCCTGCTTTCTACTGTCCCACTCTTGTTTCCATCCCCACTCTTGTTTCCGTGATCCGTACCCGTACATCCGCTTCCAAGGATTACGCTTCCCAGGATCAGGATTGATATGAATAGGACTGCTCCTTTCGAGGCTTTCACTTCTCTCATGCCTCCATAGAGACTACCGTAACTTCAAATATTAGTGTCTTGCCTGCAAGCTCGTGGTTGAAGTCGATAACAAAGCTTTTCTCCCCAACTTCCGTGACAATTCCCCTGAGACCGGTATCCGTAGCCAGCTGCATCCCAACTTCCGGAGTAAAAGTAACAGCTTCGACCGGGAGTTCTCTTGATAACTCCGGATCGTATTCACCATATGCCTCTTCGGGCAGGATTTTAAGAGTCTTTGTCTCCCCTACTTTCATTCCGACTACCCCCTCATCAAAACCCGCTATCATCTGGCATGCACCTACGGTAAATGTCAGAGGTTCATAATTTCTCATCTGGGTATATATTCCTGCCTCGATAGCTGCTTCCTTTACGGATGTATCGAAAACGGTGCCGTCTTCAAGCTTTCCCACATAATCAACGGAAATAGTATCCCTGTTTTCAACCTTTTTGCTGGAATCTTCTGTAATATCGTCGGTCATAGAAATCAATAAGACAAACGAAAACATGTTAGATAAATGTGCTGATAAAAAAGAGTCAAAAACCGGTTGAAAATGGATTTCAGGAATTCAGGAATTCGGAAATCCTTAAATTTTCGATTTTTACATTTTCTTACAGTTTAATTTGCGGGCCGTTTTCTTTAAGTTCTTTTTGATACTCAAGATATGAGTAAACAACCGTGAACCCTGCAACAAGGAGCACAGGTATGACAATAAAAAAGACTGCAAGCTTAGTGAAAAAAGTTCCGAAGATAGCAACTATCCCTGCAAGCTTAAACAGTTTTCCTCCAAGCCGGTTAGTCTTTTTCCATACTCTATCACTGCTGAGGGTCCAGGGAGTCCTGATGCCGACAAACCAGTTCCTGTCCGCATTTTCGATAAGAATTCCTATATAGTAAAATAACAGTCCCGTGCCTGCAGGAAGTACTTTATTCGGGCTGATCTGAATTCCTACATTCCAGAGCAGGATCTGGAGATGTACGGCAACCATAAAAAGAATGAAGAGAATGACAAATCCGTCATAATATTTTCTGAATTTTTCTATGTTCTCTTTCTTTGGATCGATTCTGGGAATAACCAGGAATAACGTTGCAATGCCTGTAATTACTACCGGAGTAAAGAAGAGCCCCCATAACTTTGACATATAGCCGTTTACTTCTCCCTGAGAGTTCCAGTGAGTTGCCATCCGCTCCGGCACCTGCGAATAGAAATAGATCGAAAGGATGAAGGAAAGAAGGATCAGGCCTGCAACTGCCAAGGTGGTTTTTCGCATGTACCTAATTAAGACATTTCAATTATATAAAAATGCGGAAACTACAGGCGTGAGTTTTTAAGATTTCTCCGGAGCTGGCATCTCAATGCCTGGAAAAGGCAGCTTACAGGCCTGGAAAGACCTGTAACCTTCAAATTTACTGGCTTTCTTAATCTGCATGTGAAATTTACATTTTCGATCTCGCCAAAATTCCCCAAATCAATGCTGCAACTCCACCCATTACGAGGAAAAAACCATATATCCAGGGCAGGATAACTGCACCGGCAAGGGGGTTAGCCAGCAAGAGCACGCCAAGCAGTATGGTCAGAATCCCTAGAACCGCTGTTCCCAGTCCTCCTCCCTTAAATGCCCAGACGAGCCTTAATACACCGTGAACAATACTCAATATCCCAAGTATAACGACAAAAAGTGCCAGAATGACAAAGGGACTGAAAGGATAGGCAAACACAATAATTCCAATAACGATACCGATTAGACCTGAGAGCAGCTTCCATCCCATATTTTCCCTATCCACCAGCAGCGACAGGATTGTGAGGATTCCTCCCAGAAACCAAAAAATTCCCAGTATCTG
>JADGNM010000294.1 GCA_017883485.1 Methanosarcina sp. | reverse complement strand
CCAGAGGGTTTCGAAACACTCAATATTTTATTAATACGATCTATCTAAAAAAAGGAAAGTTAGATTTCAAGCTACCCACATAAAGCAACGAAGAGCCAATATTTTTAATCCATAATAATATAATAAGTTATAGGGGAGTCAGAAAAAAATATTTCCAGAACTGACTTTAGTAAAACAATACGAATTTTGTAAAGTTTCAACAGATCAGCCAAAACCTCGGAGGAGAGGAAAATGGCAAAAAGCGTACCTGAACTTTCAATAACACAGAAAACAGAACTCACTGAAATTTTCGGTGAATACATTAACGTTGACAAACGTGAACTTCACTATTATAACCATGATATCGGGGCCCTGCCCGCTCTTGTCAAAACAGTTATCGGGAATACGGACCCCGCAGCTGTTGTAAAGGTCCGGAAGGAAGAGGATGCCGTAAAGCTCCTGAAATTTGCAAATCGGTACAAAATTCCTGTAGTTCCTCGCGCAGGAGCCTCCTCAGGGTATGGAGGAGTTATCCCTACAAAAGGAGGAATTGTTGCCGATGTCACTACGCTAAATAAAATAATCGGCATCGATATCGAAGGGCAGAAAGCCGTGGTTGAAAGTGGGATCACCTGGGAAAAGCTTGAAAGGAAACTGAACGAAAAAGGCCTTTCACTCAGAACACTTCCTTCAAGTGCCCCTTCCTCAACAGTCGGAGGCTGGCTTGCCCAGAACGGGGCAGGGTACGGTAGCTACGAATATGGTTGGGGCTATGAGAGTATGGAAAAAGCCAGAGTTATCCTTCCTACCGGAGAAATCCGGGAGTTTTCAGGTCCTGAACTGAAGAAAATTATAGGGACAATGGGAACCACAGGAATCATCACCGAAATCACGCTGAAGGTCAGGAAACTCGAAGAAAGGAAAGCAATCTCAGCCAGTTTTTCCAGTGCTTCAGCCCTGAAAAAAGCCGTAGAAATCATAAAAGGAAAGAAAATTCCTGTCTGGTCAATCTCATTCTTGAACCCCGCATGGGCGGATATGAAGAATAAAGCGCCCAGAAAACTCCATTACGGAGAAATTGTGGACAAAGACAGACCCGTGCTGCCAGTAGCTTACGTTGCAACTTTTATGTACCCGGCTTCAAGGGATATTTCAGGCCTGAGGGAAGCAATCGAGAGCGCCGGAGGTACAGTCCTGCCTGACGAGATTGCAAAACATGAGACTAAAGAATGGTTCAAGTCCATGAAGGTAAAAAGACTGGGTCCCTCATTTATCCCTGCCGAAATTCTGGTACCTCTCGAGAAAATGGACAGGGCGTTTGAAGAAATTGGAAAAAGGATCAAACTGCCCGTGCTTACCGAAGGTATGGTCATAAGTGACGGAAACGTCGTTCTCCTCTGCTTCATGCGTCATTCGGAGCGTTCTATTCTTTTCAACACTGCTTTTGCCCTTTCGCTGAGCATTTTGAAAATTGCCGAAGAAAACGGCGGAAGAGCATATTCCTCAGGACTTTTCTTTGCTTCCAAGAGAAAGAGCGTCTTTGGAGACAGTCTTTCTGAGATTGAAGCCCTCAGGAAAGAATCGGATCCCAACGGAATCATGAATCCGGAGACACTCGAAGGGAAAGGGCTCCTGAACACTGCCGTATCCCTCAGCTCCTCCTTCGAGCCTATGGGGAGGCTTGTGGGGAACATGTCAGGGATCGGAGGAGTTTCTTTCAAAGACGAAAAAGAGATACCCGCAGAGGTCGCCGAACTTGCCTACTCCTGTTCACAGTGCGGATACTGTGTGAGCGAATGTGACCAATACTATGGCAGAGGCTGGGAATCCCAGGCTCCGAGGGGCAAATGGTTCTTCATCAAGGAATACCTGGCAGGCCGGGAAAAGCTTGACCAGAGACAGACAAACACCTTCCTTGCCTGCACCACCTGCGAGATGTGCGATTCCCGCTGTGAGCTGGATATGCCGATCGAACATGCCTGGATGACGATGCGCGGAAAGCTGGTGGAAGAAGAGAAAAAAATGACCTTCCCACCTTTCGAGATCATGGCTGCAAGCCTTTTGAAAGAGCGAAATATCTGGGCAAACTACGCAAAAAACCGGGACAAATGGATTCCGGCAGATATCCGGGCAAAAATGAAGGACAAAGCCGATTATGCCTACTTTGCAGGCTGTACTGCGTCTTTTATAGAAAACGAGGTTGCCCTCGGGACAGTACGCATGCTTGACGATGCAGGAATAGAGTTTACAGGGCTTTTTGATAGGGAAGCCTGCTGCGGAATCCCAATGCTAGTTGCCGGAAAATGGGACGTCTTTGAGAAGATAATGCGGATGAATGTCTCGAATATGAAAAAGAGAGATGTAAAAACCGTAATCACTTCCTGCCCTGCCTGCTGGCTGATGTGGCACACAGTCTATCCTCAGTGGGCCAAAAAATTGGGAATAGAATTTGGGCTTGAAACAAAGCACTATTCTGAAGTCCTGGTTGAACGCCTCGATGTCCTTAAGCCAAAATTCAAGCAGCCTCTGGACAAAGTTGTTGCCTGGCACGATTCCTGCCACCTGGGAAGAGCCGGAGGCAAGATTTACGAGCCCCCAAGAGAGCTGTTGAAATCCATCTCAGGTATTAAGTTCAAAGAACTTGAAAACAACCGGGAAAGAGCTCATTGCTGTGGCTCGGTGGTAAGTCTGATTGCCGAACCTCCTGTCGCGTTCAAACTTGGGGACATCAGACTCCAGGAAGCTGTTGATGTTAACGCCGATATAATTGCAGCCCTTTGTCCATGCTGTATTTACCAGTTCCGCGTGGCAGCAAATAAAAATAACATTGACATTAAGGCACAGGATCTGGGAGCACTGGTAGCAAGAGGTCTCGGTTACAACATTCCCGACTCTACTTCCAATACCCTGGAATCATGGGTTCCTTTCGAAAAGATGATCGCCCTAATGCAGCCTGAGAATATGACCGACCTTATGGTGGAACTCATGCCGCAGATGATGGCAGCGATGCCTGCACCCCTTCCCACCATGATGAAGATGGTCAAATATGTGCCTGGTATGGACGCATTGATGAAGCCCATGATGCCAATCATGATGCCGATGCTAATGCCTATGGTCATGCCTAAAGTCATGCCTGACATGCTCAAAGCTGTGGAAGGGAAAGTTCCCATGCCCGACAACATGAGAGAACAGCTTCCTGACCTTATGCCAAAAGCTATGGAGAACCTGATGCCTAACATGCTTCCGGAGCTGATCCCTTTGCTGACTCCGCGGATGATCGAGTATATAAAAACGCATTAATTCTTCGCACAGAATTGTAGAAAAAGTCGAAGGTGAAGTGGCAGTTCCTTCGACTTAATTTTTTTAGAATTATGGTCTTTATTCTGTAAATCGAATTTCCGTGTCCGTGAGTTACTGATTAATTCTGAAAAAGCAAGTACAATCCATGTATTTAAGAAAAATGCAGAGAGATTCTTATTCTTATGGTTTTCAATAAATCACACCCACCACTTCCCTTTCAGGAGATAAAAACAATATTTTGGTTTTTAGTTGTTACATAGGTTTTAGTAAAATCTCTGCATTTTTTCCACTTTATTTTCCCTTTTAGAATACTTTTTAAAGCTTAAAACCGATAACATCAGACAAAAAATAGTTGCATATATTTTTCTTAAACTTTTTTTACATTTACCGATGTATTAACAGAAGGAAACAAGTATATTCTGATGTGATCTATAATAGTTTTGTTTGCACTCTCATAGGCAAAAACAAGTTATTTTTTCAGTTTTTGCTCAAAATTTTCTATAGACATTTTTCCAATCTCCGACTTCGAGAACTAGGATTATCATTTCGAAATCATGAATCGACATAATAACACGATAATTACCGACTCTATAAGAAAAAATAGGAGAGTTAGAAGAAGTTTTTAACTTCTTGACATGTTCATAAGGATCATCAACTATCTCATCAAGAGCATCGCGCACACGATCCTGAATCTCTGCAGGCAATCTTTTTAAGTCTCTTTTAGCAGCAGGAGAATAAACTATTCGGTACATTCTCCAACCTTTGTTTTTACAGCCCTTTCTCTTTCAATTTCTCCCCAGACTTCTTCATGAGTAAAATATTTTTCTTCTCTATAATCACGTAGCCCTTCTTCTATTTGTTTGATTGACTCTTCGCTCAGTGGCTCCCAGTCATAAGCATTGGTAGCTAA
>JADGNM010000293.1 GCA_017883485.1 Methanosarcina sp. | reverse complement strand
TCATCTTTTCTGTAGCATAGCACATTTCATGCATCAATACTGATGCATAAATGAGCTTTCTTGGCACACCGTGACCCTCCGCGCTCCCTAGTAATAAACCCAAATTTCCAGAACATAAATGACAAGGTTCATACAATGCTTTCAAAAGAAATCAACAAATCTGGAAAAGAACTTGTTGAGACTTCAGAAGAGATTCAAGAAATGAAGAAGAAATTCTTAGGTGAAAAGATTAGATGAGTCCCTGCAGCCGCCGAAGACTTCAAAGAATCTTTTAAACCAGCATTTCCAATCAAAATGTATAAGAGTTTTAAATGAATTTGATTCATCATGAGCTTTAATTTGACTTTAGACAAGGAATATACAAAAGAGGAAATTGAATCTATATTCGATACTCGTTTCGGTTATGGAATAAAAGGAATTAACTTAAGAAAACACAAGGATGGTAGACCATTCATAATTTTGTTTTCAAAGCAATTTGGTCCGTATACAGATGAATTCAGCGAGAATACCTTCTCCTATGACAGGGAAGGAGTAAATAAAGATCAAAATTTAACAGCTGCCAATAAAGCTCTTACTGATGCGCAAAAAGATGGAAGAAGTACATATGGGTTTAGACAAGAAGACAAAAAGGGATTATGGAAATATATTGGGCTGCTCAAAGTGATCGATTGGGAGTACATTCCTAAAAACGGATTTAATACTTACATTTTCAAATTAAGAAAGATTAATTGTCTAATTACTTTTCAGTAAATTATTCATCCTTCTCGCACTAATTTGAAAACCAAAAAAGGAAATTTTTTTAAACATAAATATTAATAGAATCTGTGGTGTTGGGCAGTTGATCGATCAAGAGAAAATTCACAATCAATGTCTCAGCGATGATCCAAGAGAACGAATACATGCTTTGGAGCAATTAAATGATTTCTTCTTATCCATTCCGGATAAACAACAGGCTTGGAACGACTTGCATAAATCGACCACTGATAAAAACAGTCATATTAGGTCGGATGTCGCCTTCACTCTTGGTAGAGTTTTTCCTCAAATACCAAATAAACAACAGGCTTGGGATGACTTAATTAAACTAACTTCTGATGAAGACCATAATGTGAGGTATCAAGCATCCTCTGCACTTGATTCTGCGTTTCCTCAGATGCCAAATAAAGAACTGACATGGAATGACTTACATGAACTAACCAATCATAAAGACTATTCTGTGAGATCTAATGCAGCTAATGCTCTTTGTTCTGCGTTTTCTCAAATACCAAATAAACAACAGGCTTGGGATGACTTACATAGACTGGCTAATGATGAAGAAAGCAGTGTAAGATTTTATGTAGCCTCTGGTTTTGGTTCAGTATTTTCTCACGTGCCAGACATACTGCAGGCTTGGAGCGACTTACATAGACTGACAAAAGATGAAGACAGTGGTGTTAGATCAAATACTGCCTCAACTCTTGATTCAGTGTTTTCTCATGGGCCTGATAAACAACAGGCATGGGATGATTTACATAGACTAATCTATGATGAAGATTGGCAAGTAAGATTTAGAGCTTCATTTACTCTTGGTTCAGTGTTTTCTCATGTGCCTGATAAACAACAGGCATGGGATGATATACATAGACTAACCTACGATGAAAACAACTGTGTGAGATCTGGTGCAACCTTTTCCATTGGCTCTGCATTTACTCAGGTGCCAGATAGAAAACAGGCACTGAACGACTTATATAGGCTGACCAAAGATGAATACCGTTCCGTTAGAACCTTCGCAAACAATTCTCTTGGAAAAGTCTCCATATTCAAAGCTTCCAAAGCGGAAAATGAAGAGGATTACAAAAAGGAATTAGAAAACGCAATTGAATTTTTCGAAAGATCAATAAATATATCATATGATAAATGGTATAGTCAACCTAAATTTTGTCTTCTTTTTTATCGCTCATTCCATACTATAATTTTCAAAAGACTAGAAGCGAAAGAAGAAGTGAAAAGATACCTGGAAGAAGTAAAATCTGAAATTGAAGGGTCAAAAAGTAAGGAATTACTTTTTGAGGCTGTAAAAAACCTTGCAGAAGCACTAAACGAAGTTCAGAAATTGGAAAATCTTGATTTGGAAACAAAAAAAGGTGAGCTTAATTTTTATAGGAAATACTGTGATCATGCAGCAGAACTAATGAAAAATACTGATGAAAAAGCACCATTTGCAACAGAAGTTCTGAGAAAAGGAATGCCAATCTTAGATAGGCGTTTAAAAGAGATCCTCGAAGAGATTCAAGAGAAAGCAAAGACAGCTTGTCAGATCTCTAAAAGAACTGCCACACAAGAAATTGCTTGCGCTGTTAATAAAGAAATCCAAAAATGGGAAATTGGCAGTCAGGAAGAAATGAATTGGTACGTTGAACATCTGATTTTTACTCTTGAAGCAAGTATTCCGAAAGAAATTGAAAATAAAGCTATTTTTGACAAAATCAAACAAATCAGGGAAGAAAAAATATTGGTAAAACAATATGCAATATTGTGCAGTATCATTCCGATGATTCCTAACCTTCATGTTAAGCATGCAATTTCTGGACTTGAAAAAGAAGTACATCAGATTAAAGAAACTGTAGAAAACCTGACAATTTCCCTTAAGCCAGGACTAAAACAAGAAATCGAAATCTCTTCAGGAATTGAGATTTGGGGAACAGGTGCGAAGCTTATAACAACGATTCCTCTGCAAGAAATTTCTTACCCAGAAATAATGAAAGATTTGGAATGTATTAAAGAAAAAAATATTAACAAATTGTCAGAAGTCCCGGAAAGATTAGCTAGTAAAATTAAAGGCTATTTATCAGGGATGAAAGAGAAGATATCTTTGAGTAGTTAACTAAATGACGTTAATATCTGCTTTATTTAACTGCAATTGACACATCGCAGATTTTATTACGATAAATGTGTTTTTTCCGCGTCCCTTCACGTTTTCAATGGTTTTTAGTTTAAATTTTGTTCCTGCGTGCCCTAATTTAAAATTAGAGTGAGTTTAAACCACGGAAAACGCTGAAAACGCGGAAGATAGGGAAAGGGCATCGCTTATCTGATCTTTTGACGGTTAGTGGGGAGAGAGAGTGAGCCGCTCGCCGGAAATATAATTTTACAGTAGTAGATGACGAATCAAAATGCTGGCAAGATTTTTTCCGCGTCCTTCCACGCTTTCCGCGGTTAAAAAAGCAGATTGAATAATTCCTTGCCAGTGTTTTAAAAGAAACTAGATCTGAAAGCTAAAATGCCTCTTATCCGACTTCAACAGTGAGCGTAAAGTTCTGCTCCGTGCCGGTTGTGTTCTCTTAGGGACTCTTGTATATGCCGTTTACCTGCTGGCTGCCCGGAGAACCTGTAGATGAAAGGCTTTTTGACCGGAATGCGGCAAAAAGGGGACTCGATACTTGGACAGAAGACCAGTGAGTAGAGTTCATTATCGACTTGCTGGCTCATGACTGGACTGAGTCAGAGATCCTGAGGAATTACCCCGGCCTAACCCATGAAGACATTCAAGCGTGCCTGAGGTACGCGAGCGATTTGCTCAGGACAGAAATGGTATATCCTTTTGAGATTTCTCAGGAAGTAGACTGATGCGCCTGTTGGCAAATGAAAATATTCCTCTGATTGCGGTGGAGGCTCTCCGAGCATGCGGACACGATGTCCTCTGGTTAAGGGAAAAAGCGCAGGGGATCACTGATATCGAAGTTATGGGACTGGATCATAGAGAAGAACGTATTCTCATAACTTTCGACAAAGACTTCGTAGGGCTGGCTTTTTGCACGAAGCAATCACCGGCGTGTGGAATCATTCTTTTTCGCATACCTATGATTTCTTCAGCTTACATAGCGAAGGCCTTTGTAAAAGTTATAGAGTCGCGTAATGATTGGAAGTGATGGTGTAGGAAAAACAACAGCTTGGTTAGAATGAGGCTCATTTCTGAGCCCTCATTTTTAAGGTGTTCGTGCAATATTCCCCTTAATACTAAATACGCCTTTCATTGTTCTCATTTTTGTGTCATCACATAGTGTTTTTATTTTATTCATATAACTTTCAAATTCTGGTGATTCATCCCATTTTTTGATAGCATCAGAGTTTTGGTCGTCAATTTGTATTCGATTGATGTTATATAATATGTCTAATATATATTCGTACATGGGGAAACGGGGACCAAAATCAAAGTTTACTGATAT
>JADGNM010000292.1 GCA_017883485.1 Methanosarcina sp. | reverse complement strand
GTCTTGTCATAGAACACTAAACAATTCCAAGATAACGGCGGGCGGCCCTTGCATACCCCATCCTTTAGGTTGGGGTGGCCGCCCGCAATTTGATTTTAACTTCTGTATAGTTGCAATATTAGAATAGTTGTTCAGTCCCGAAGCCCAAATAAATATATATACCCTTAAATATCATTGATAATATGCTAACGGAGAAAACCGCAAGAGAGATGTATACAAAGACCGTGAGAGAATAATCCAGCATGTCCGGAATAATCGCAGACATTTTATTGTGAATTTTTACAAAAATGGTGAAGTGAGAATAATAAGTGCTAATTATGAAATTCAGGATGATAAAGCAGAATTCAGCTTTAAGTTAAAGCATCATCCATCTATGATGCAACTTACTTTTGAATCTTTTTTACATATTCAGCTACGTAGGATGCAAATACATCGAAATCTTCAAGATTTTCCACAAGAAACTTTATTATGATCTCCAGGTCGACCTCTTCATACATATGGACCAGAAAATTTCTGAAACCTGTTGCAACTGAGAGTTTTTCTGCAAAGTCCTTAGGTAGCACCCCATGCCTTCCAAGGATCAAGAAAACACTTCTGTAATCTTCGGGCCTTTCAAATCCTTCTTTTGAAATGATTATTTCCCCGATATCTATGGCGCATTCGATAGCAAGCTGAAAGTTCCTCTCGATTGCGGAACGCATTTCATAGTTTTCTTCAAGGTTGATATTTTCAGGATCAATGGATTTCAAATAGATTACAGGGCGCTGCATGAAGTTCAGCTTTCGGATTATCTTATCAACTGCTGGAATTCAAAAACCTCCCTTCTCTTCAATCCTTTCTAAAAAAGCCCTGTTAAGGAGATTTTCGTGATATTTCCGGTCAAGATAAAGGGACATCACCTTTTGTTCCACATCAATCTTGAAATCCTCATCTCTAATAAATACTGGGATATTGGATTTTATTATTTCGAAATTAATAACAGCGGATGAATCGTTCATGACAACAAGGTCAACACTTTCTGTTTTAAGAAAACCTGCAAGCTCTGCTGTTAGTTCCAGGCGTTTTTCTATCCTTTCTCCTTTCGTAGGCTTGCTCGAAAGGTATATGCCTATATCGATATCACTTAAAGGACCTCTGTTTTCTTCGGCTGTTGAGCCAAAGAGGTAAGCAAGTTCCACGTATTCTCGCGATTTGAAAAATTCCGCAAGCCTGGAAATGAGAGTTCCTTTTTCCAGCTTTTGAATCTCAGGGATCATTCCATTGCTTTTTATGCTTTATTCTTTCAAATAAGTTATGTCGCTTTTTTGTCATTAATGAAACAATTAAACAGTTTATATAATCACAGTCAACAAAAGAAAATTAATATTTTAAATAGAAAAACAATAAAAAGTAAAGATTGAGGGTAATGGAGTGTTGTTGATCAAATATGGAGAAGGACACATTCACCCTTTCTGAATAGATTTGAAAGCCATCCTTAGGGCGGTTTTCAATAACTTACCTCTAAATCTAATTTTTAATCATTTAAGAAGCTTAAGATAAGTTAACTTTCCTTGAGAGACCAGTTTAGAAAACTACTAATAATTTAAAGAAGCTTAAAAAAAGGGTGCTTCAAACATGCCTTTTCATGTAATGCTGATCCCTACTCTTGGTTGCCCTGCTAATTGCAGTTACTGTTGGAGTTCCGAAGAAAAATCTCCGATAATGAGCATTGAAACTATAAAAGAAGTGGTCGAATGGCTTAAAGGCTTCAGGGGGGATTCGGTTACTTTTACTTTCCATGGCGGAGAGCCGCTTCTTGCAGGGGCGGAATTTTATAGGGAAGCACTACCGCTGCTTGTTGAAGGCTTAAGCCCAAGGAGAATAGCCTTTGCGATACAGACAAACCTCTGGAAACTTACCCCTGAAATAGCTGAAATTTTCGCTGAATATAACATTCCCATCGGGTCCAGCCTGGACGGCCCAAAAGAACTGAATGACCTGCAAAGAGGAAAAGGGTATTATGAAAAAACAATGAAGGGGTATGAAATTGCCAGAGCTCACGGGCTTGATGTGAGATTTATTACCACATTTACCTCCTATTCCGTAAATTTCAAGGAGGATATTTTCAACTTTTATCTTGAGCAGGGGTTTACTCTTAAGCTTCACCCCTGCCTGCCCTCTTTGAAGGGTGAAAATCCCGAAATATGGACAATAGATCCGGAAGTGTATGGAGAACTCTTAATTTACCTTCTGGATAAATATCTGGAAAACATTGGTAGAATTGAAGTTATGAATATTGACCACCTGTGTAAGTGTGTATTCACAGGTAAGGGAACTGTCTGCACCTATGTTGATTGCATGGGGGATACCTTTGCTGTGGGCCCTGATGGAGGCATATACCCATGCTACCGCTTTATAGGCATGCCCGAGTGGGTTATGGGCAACGTTTATGACCATCCGACCATGGCAGACCTTGCCCGATCCGAAGCCTGGAAACGCTTGCAACAGTTTAAGGAGTATGTGGACAAGGAATGTGGAAAATGCGCCCATATCAAATACTGTAGAGGCGGATGCCCTTACAATGCCTTAGTATACACAGACGGCAAAATAACAAGTGTAGATCCCTATTGTACTGCATACAAAATGATTTTCGACGAAATAACCGAGAGGGTCAACGAAGAAATGTTTGGTTCCTCCGGGATGGACATGTTTTTGCCTCAGGCTGCCGGGCCTTCCAGACGTGGTATAATGTCCCTTATGCTCAAAAAAATATGAAATGCCGGGTATTTAAACTTTCAAAGCCTGAAGGCATCACCGTTCCTGCCACAGATCATGCATGCGCGGCTGCAATCCTAAAAGAGCATTTTCCGGAAAACAAACAAAATTTATTTTTCCCCAGAATCCAGCTTTCTAACTCTTTGACGGGTTATTTCAGCTTTTTTCTTGAGCCCTTTGTTTTCCCACAAATTAGCTGCGATTTTGAAAGCGTTTTCTGCACTTCTAGGATTATCAAGCTTCAGGAAGACTCTTCCTTTTTCGTACCAGGCTTCAGGGAAATCCGGCCTGTACCGGGTCGCTTTTTCAAAAGCATGCAAAGCTTCTTTTTCCAAACCCGTTTCAAGGAGCATTTTTCCTCTCAGCTGCCAGGCCTTATGATTTTCAGGTTTTATTTCAAGGGCCTTTTCAAAAGCCTCACCGGCTTGCTCAAGCTCTCCGAGCCTCATATGGAGTTTTCCTTTTTCAAATAAGGCATCGGCATCAGAGGGATTTTTCCTCAGGGCTTTTTCGGATTCCTCCAGATCTTCTTCACACTGGCGCAAGTGTGAAAGTACGGCTTCCTTTCCTTCCCAGGCGCTTTTCTGTACCGGGTTAAGGGAAATTGACCTCTCGAAAGCTTCAAGCGCCTGCATGAAATGCTCGAGTCTCATGAGTGCATACCCCATATTAGTCCAGAGCCCTGGATGACCGGGATTTATTCCGGACGCGTCTTCAAAAGTTTCAAGAGCCTCTTCATAACATTTTAGTTTTAGCAGGGAATTTCCTTTATGGAAGCGAGCTGCAAAATGCTGCGGACTTTCGAAAAGCACATTATCAAAAGCCTCAAGAGCAAGCCTGAGCTTGCCCTGCCTGTAAAGAGTTACTCCTTCTTCATAATAATCCTCTACATCTATGATTTCCAGGCTTCCTTCTTTCCGATCTTCAGTTCTTGCCTTTTTATCCTCGCCTTTAACGTCTTTTTGAAGCCCAGTCTCGGAGAGATAACCGTAACTTACGGAGCTTTCAGTACCAGGCCCTGCATCAATATGTACAAATTCCTCTTTTGGGACAAAAGACTTGCAAATCCACTCTGGTTCAGCTTTTCTGTTCGTAACGACGCAATATCCATCAACGTACTTTGAACAAACTCCGCAGCAATAGATATGCCTTTTAAGTCGATATCTAATCTGGTCAAGCTCGGTAGTCACCAGCCCCTGCTTTAGCCTGGTTTTGAAAGTCTCATATGGAATATTTTCAATTTTGATGTAAACTGTTGATGGGGCAGGAGGATCCCATTCTGCGGGATTTTTTTTTCGCTTTCTTTGCATCATAATTTTTCGTGGAAAATATTTAATGATTTGAAGATTTTTTCTTATATGGTTTTATAAGGCTGTATCGAACTGTACCTTATACTTTGCTTTCAAAGAAGCGCGATTTTTGCCTTGATTCTCTTCTAAAACCATTGCCAGTCGACCTTTCGTTAATTTTTAACTTGTAGATCCTAAGTATA
>JADGNM010000291.1 GCA_017883485.1 Methanosarcina sp. | reverse complement strand
CAAGCCTGACCTGTTCATCCGGATTTGAAGCGTCCCGTGCCACAGAAGTCATGGCATTTACAAGGCCGTATTTAGTGTGTTCTACAAAATAGGCCAGTAAACTTTCTTTCTGTAGTTCGCTCAAAAAGGCAATCTTTGCGATGTTATTGGCAGCGCGTATTGGCTTTTCAATGGGGATTTCCGTGCTTTCCTGAAGTTTGATTACCCAGGATTGGAAGATAGTCCGGTCAAAGGTTGACCTGATGACATCCCTTGCTTTTGTCCATATGAGTTTGTCTTCCAGGTCTCTTGTTTCATCTGACCAGTCTATTTCCCCAAGCTCTGTTTGTTTTCCGAGATGTACTTTTTTCAAGGCATATTCTCCAATTAAACCGTTAGAGCATATCTGGCGGAGAATAAATGGCTCAACCCTGAAAGATGAAGCTCCTACTTCGGAATTTCGGATTATCAAGCCCCCTTGAACGTTGTCGCCCATTCTTATCTCAGCCAAAAGCGTGGTATCTATTGCTTTGATGTAAAGCATTGTTTCAGTTACGGTTGCTTTCAGTATCCTTACGGTCTCTTTTTTCTTGAATTCCTCAAGAGCAAGGAATACAAGGTCATAGTTATCCATCACTTTATATCGGTCTGAGAGAATGGCTCGAATAACCCCGTCCTGTATCCTCAAAAGCCTTTTTTCTTTGTCCCCAAGCCAGGCATTGATGTTTTGAGCCAGTAATTCGGATTTACCAGCCTCAAGCATTCTGTCATAGTATTTCTTCGGTATTCCGAGTTTATCTGCAAGCTGGCTGTGGGCATATTCGGTTAAGGCGTAGCTTGCATAATCCGGTATCTGGATTTTAATCGACCCTCCGTAGTCTGGTACTGCTGTCAGGGTTCTTGAATCCACTACCAGGTCTATGTTCGTGGCTTTTTGCCGCTCAAGTTCAGCGACTAAGTTTTCAATGTTCATATTTTTTTACCTCCTTATGGCGGATTATTTTGATCCACCGACTCAGGCTCCAAACTTTTAGGGACTGAATGGGAGGAAGGAGGCCAAAGATCAAATTTTTTTAAAAATCAGCAATCGATTATTTTCCAATGTTTCCCGATGCTCCAGAGTTGCTTTTCAGCGCAATTGGGAACCTTGATTTCCTTGAGCTTTTTAAGTTCCTTTTTCAGATTGAACCGCCCAGATTTGACCTGCAAGAAGAGAATTCTGGAATTTGAAATTGCTATAATATCAAAAGGAGAATGGGTGCTGGCGGCGCGAAAAACGGTGTGGAATTTCCTGTTTCTTTTCAAGATTCTTTTGACTTCCAATTCCTTGAGATAGCCTTTTTTGTAGGGGGTCATAATTTTAGTTTAGGGGACTTTAGGATTACTTTTAATTCTATAATCATGGTCTTTCATCTCGATTAATCGGGCTAGGCCAGCAATGCGGGAAGCGATCCTTTCTCCTAATCTTGCTTCCAATTCTTCAAGCGTAAGATTTGAAGTAACGATAATGGGTCTTGCTTCAATCCACCGCTCATCGATAACATGGTACAAGACTTGGCGCACCCAATCAGTTGTTTTTTCTGATCCGATATCATCAAGAACAAGAAGAGGAACAAGAGCATATTTTCTTAAAAGCTCGCTTTCATTCTCTGCTTTCCAGGTTTCGTTTTCGTCAAAGGTTTTACGAATTTCAAGAAGAAGATCTACAATGCGCATGAATTTTACCGGAATTTGTTTTTCTTCGATAATGTATCTGGCAATGGCTATCGCCAAGTGGGTTTTACCTGAACCTGCGTGCCCATAGAACACAAGGCCATGCTTTGTATCGGGCTGGAAATCTTCGGCATATTTCTTTGCTATGTTATAGGCAACGCCTCTGTATCCCTGTTCAAACGACCCGAAGGTCATATTATGCATGATTCCCCTGATTCCGGATTCTTTGATAAGGCGGCTAATCTTTTCTTCTTTGAGCTTTCTTTGTGTCTCTTTCTCTTTTTCAGCAAGGATTATCTTCAAGCATTCAGTGCAATATTCCTGCTCTTTCCAGCCAATGATAGGAATAAATTTCGGCTCTGACGGCCTTTTACAGCGTTTGCAGGGAGTGGAAGAAAGAGCTTCTCCGACCTTCTCCTGTTTTCTAATATTAATTGCCATCCTTAGTTTCTGCATAAATTCAATCTTTAATGGCTAAATGCGAGTATTTTCCCGCCTTTTGCATTCTGGGCATGAATTTCAAAGAATTTTGAGCCAGATTCCTGAAGTCAGGATTCTTATCTTTCCACCAGCGGTCCTCCTTCATCCGCTTCAGTCCTTCCCATATCTCTTCAGGTGTGTAACCCACATCTTTGAGTTCTGCCAGGGCTTTTAGCTCAAAACCAATGCTTCGTCTAGTAAGCTTACTGCCATAAGCTTCCTCAAGTCTTTCAAGGAGATCTTTTGTCCATGAAGTTTCGCCAGTATTTTGATTTTTTAATTTATTTTTATCAGAATCAATATTAATCGTTATATTTCTATTCGTTATATTATCTATTAGTTTTGTTCTGGTTTTCAGAGCACCCCTGCTTTGGTTTCCAGAACACCCCTGTTCCGATTTTCGGAGCACCCTCTGGCTCTTTCTATCGTACCAGGTAATATTATAAACATTGTTTTTGCCATGATATGGAATCACTTTTAAGCGTCCGTTTTTCTTCATCTTCTTTATAGTATTATTGATTTTGTCCGTGCTCCAGCCAA
The DNA here is from genome assembly GCA_017883485.1 of Methanosarcina sp. Lineage (GTDB taxonomy): Archaea > Halobacteriota > Methanosarcinia > Methanosarcinales > Methanosarcinaceae > Methanosarcina. The sequence goes on along the minus strand of JADGNM010000291.1, from coordinate 1,541 downwards.
GGTCTTTCTGTATTGTTCTGAAGCTTGGATAGGCTTCATGCTTGCTGATTGCGTAAAGTTTTAGATAAAGGTACAAGTGCAGTTCGGCAGATTCACAGCTTCTGATAAGCTCATAACTGGCTATGCTGTATTTTGTCTCCAGGTGCTTGATCTTGTCCATTAATAGATTTGATTAACTTTGCATTGGGTAACATGCTCGGTTATTGCCAGAGCCATAAGCCGGACATAGATTCTCATTTTATCAATCTCATCGCGGGAAAGCTTGGGCGAATCCAGAATCTCCCGATACTTATCATAGATTGAATTTTCCTTTCTCTTTCTTTTTGGCATAAAATAATCAAAAAAAGATGATAAGTAAATTAAAATAGTTCATCTATGCTTTTTTCCAATATTCCCGATATCTTCAGTGCCAAATACACGCTCGGTTTTCTTTTTCCAGTTTCAATTTCCGAAATCTCGGATTGAAAAACCCCGACCTTTTTAGCCAGTGTGATTTGCTTCATCCGCTTTTCCTTCCTGAACACCTTTATTTTGTTTTTAGTCATTGGCTCCATAATTTATCATCATAAAAATACGATAATGCACCCTTATTCTAATATCGTAAGCAACCGATGTCAATGGTAAAAGCGGTGGACAATTAGGAATTTCTGATAATTTTCTTCATTATCTCTTCACTTGACACACTCTTTTGTCTCTGCTAATATCAGTTATAGACGATATTATACAAATTAATAATTAAAAACACGAGCGTTATGAATTTCGGACAAAAAATTAGGAAATTAAGAGAAGAGAAAAAAGTCACCCAGCAGGAGTTGGCTGGAAAGCTGGGTTATGTGACCAATAGCTATGTTTCCGATGTGGAAAAAGGACAATTCATCCCTTCAGAAGCCAATTTAAAAAAGATTGCCAAAGTTTTCAATATCCCTCTAACCAGATTGAAAGACCTTCTTCTTGAATCAAAACTTGAGGGCATGGGAATAAATGAGCCTGCTTTTGTCGGCATGTTCAAGGATTACCCCAGATTCACAAAACAGGAAAAAAAGGAAATCATTAAAGTATATCTAAAAATAAAGGAAATGAAGAAAAAATGATCAGGATAATTCTATATTTCGCTAAGCGCCTACACCTGTTGATTCATTGTCAGTTTTTAGAAAAAAGTAGCCTGCTGGAGGTGTAAAATTTGAGTAATATAATAAAAAATAAAAAATATGTATAAAATTCAGATTCCCTTTTATAAAAATACTTCTAAAGACGATACTCATTGTTTCCAGGCATGTCTAAAAATGATTTTAAAATATTTTTTACCTTATAATAAATATTCTTTTAATGAACTAGATAAAATATCTAAAAAACAAAAAGATAAGTGGACTTGGCCATCTTCTACCTTAGTGGCTTTAAGAAAGATGGGGTTTAGTGTAGAATACTATTCAAATTTAGACTATAGAGAATTTGTAAAACGAGGAGCAGCATACCTACAGGAAAAATATCCCCAAGAAGCTGATATTATGATTAAAAATACAGGCAACATTAAAACTGAGATA
>JADGNM010000290.1 GCA_017883485.1 Methanosarcina sp. | reverse complement strand
TTCTTTTATTTTCTAGCTTTATTATCCTTGGAAACAACGATACAAAATCTTCCTTGATCTCATCAAGGTTTTTATTCATGCCACTCTGAAACACATACAATTGCTTGACTATTAATTCAATGTCATTAGATTTGTATAAAATACCACAAATAGCCTTTATATCCGCTTGAGAGATTACCGGAAAATCTTCTGAATCCGTTTTCTCCTCAATGATTTTTTCAAAATCAGTCTCTCGAATGACTGTTTTTTCAATAGGTTCCTTTTCAAAAACATGCCTTTTTATTTTGTTAAACAGGTAAACTCCTACACTGCTTATTTCTCTCTTAATTAATGCTTCAGCGGCGGGTTTCATGGCATACCCTTCGAATTTTAGTCTCATGTTTCGATGAGTTATTTTCCAATTAAACCTTTCGTTTTTGTTTATTGAGTTTTCACTATTGTGGTTTGTAGGCAGAGAAAGCAACACCAGCCCTAGCTTTTCTTCTCCCATTATGTCATTTTCCAGTTGGCAAAGAGGATTTCAGGTTTTGCAGGTTTAGTGTCTCCTGCAATCAAAGAAAAAGCTTTAATAATTTGTGGGTTATATTTAATATAAGCACATATGAACAAATGATCATCTATAAATTTGTTTAAAAATTATTCACATTGGAAGGTTAGCTGTGGTTGAACTGGATAGGTGCGAGATCAATTGCATACACTATGAGGCGGTAAAAGCAGTACAACATGCTCTATTTGGCGAAGATGTAGCTGTTTCACTGGCAGAACTGTTCAAGGCATTGGGGGATCCGACCAGGGTAAAGATCTTGTTTTCCTTAATGACCAGAGAACTTTGTGTTTGTGATCTTACCGCCGTAATAGGAGCTTCTGAATCGGCAGTATCTCATCAGCTTAGAGTTCTCCGAAGTTTACGTCTTGTTAAGTTTAGAAGAGAAGGCAAGATCCTATATTATTCACTGGCTGATGCCCATATTGAGAAATTATTCGCTCAAGGGCTAGAGCATGTTACCGAAGACAAATCCGAAAAAAACGAGGACTGAGTTATGGCAGAGGTGACAGAAAGAACGGGATCGATAATATCATCCAAACTACTCATAATCGGCATGGACTGTCCGGATTGCGCAGTTAAAGTAGAAAAAGCTGTTAAACGTATGCCGGGAGTTGGTAACGCTACAATCATTTTCCCAGTCGGAAGACTCAATGTAGAGTATGATCCTCAACAAACCGGTATTACTCAAATGATAGATAAGATTAAAAAGTTAGGTTATGAGGCGCGAGAGGATAACCAGAAAATACAGAATGTTTCTCAAACCACTGATTTTTGCATCATCGGAATGGACTGTGCTGACTGTGCGGATAAGTTGGAAAAACGTATATCCAAAGTCCCTGGAGTAGAAGCTGCCCATGTCAATCTCGGCACTGCCAAAATGACAGTAATCCATAATGGGCCAATGGAAGAAATCCTATCAACTATTAAAAAAATGGGTTATTCGGGAAAAGTGGACGAGAGTCTTAGGATAAAGAATGAACCGGTCAGTTTCTGGAAATCGAATCAGTACGTCAAGCTCACATTCATTTCTTTCATTATGTTGGTATTGGGATTTATTGCTGGAAAACTTGGAGCCCCGGAATTAGCAGTTAATGGACTATTCCTGACTGGGATTGTTCTAGGCGGCTTTATACCGGCTAAAAACGGGATTTCCGTGCTAATTAATGCACGGGAATTTGACATGAATCTCCTGATGACCATAGCGGTAATAGGCGCGGCTGCAATTGGTGCTTTTGAAGAGGCTGCAACGGTTGTATTTCTTTTCTCTTTTGGAAATACCCTGCAGGGCTATACACTCGATAAGACAAGGAATTCTATTCGGGCCTTAATGGAATTAACGCCAAATGAGGCCCTGGTCAGGCGAGGAACGACTGAAATGAGGCTGCCGATAGAAAAAATTTCAGTTGGGGATACCATTGTTGTGCTTCCCGGAGAAAGAATTGCAATGGATGGCAAAGTATATACTGGTTACTCTACGGTTAACGAAGCTCCGATCACAGGAGAGTCTATCCCGGTAGAGAAACAGCCTGGGGATGAAGTATATGCGGGAACGGTCAACGAACGCGGTTCGCTTGAGGTCAAGGTCACCAAACTGGCCAAAGATAATACAATATCCAGAATTATTCATATGGTAGAGGAAGCTCAGGGGCAGCGAGCACCATCTCAACAATTTGTCGATAGGTTTGCGAAATACTATACACCTGTCGTTATAATCCTGGCTGCTCTGGTTGCTGCGGTGCCCCCACTGTTTTTTGGACAGCCGTTCGAGAAGTGGTTTTATGAAGCCTTGGCTATGCTATTGGTAGCGTGCCCATGCGCACTGGTTATATCCACACCTGTATCCATCGTGTCCGCAATTGGTAATGCAGCAAAAAACGGTGTACTCATTAAAGGAGGTATGTACCTGGAAGAAGCCGGAGCCCTATCAGTGGTCGCCTTTGACAAAACCGGCACCCTTACCGAGGGAAAGCCCCAGGTGACCGATATCATCCCTGTTGATGGTCTACCCGATAAGGAATTCCTGTCAATAGCATCGGCAATCGAAAGTCGGTCAGAACATCCTCTAGCTGAGGCGATTGTCAAATATGCGAAAGAATGTGGAGCCGAAATCTCTATTATATCAGAATTTGAGTCGATTCCCGGCAAAGGGGCTAAAGCGGTGGTTCAGGGCAAGACTTATCAGATCGGTAATTCCAGGTTTTTCACAGAACAAGCAATAAATTTGAAACATGTGGAAGGCGAAGTTTCCCGGCTGCAGAATGAAGGGAAAACAGTAATGATTCTAGGAGATGATAAGCGAGTTTTGGGTCTCATTGCTGTTGCGGATATATTGCGGGAAAATTCCCGACAAGCTATCAATAAGCTGAGAAAAGCCGGTATTAAAAAGGTCATTATGCTCACAGGAGATAACGAAAGCACTGCCCGTGCTATCGCCAAAAAAGCAGGAGTCGATGATTTCCGAGCAGACTTATTGCCGGAAGACAAGGTGGATGTGATTAAGAGCCTTCTTGTTGAGCATGGCAAAGTAGCTATGGTGGGAGACGGCGTCAACGATGCGCCGGCCATGGCAATATCTACAGTCGGTATCGCAATGGGAGCTGCGGGCACTGATACGGCACTGGAAACTGCGGATATCGCCTTGATGGCTGATGACCTGACAAAACTGACCGACACTATCAAATTGAGCCGGAAAACTCTGGGCATTATCAAACAAAACATTGCACTTGCCTTGATAATTAAAGGATTGATTCTTCTGCTGGTCATCCCGGGCTGGCTGACTCTGTGGTTGGCTGTAGCAGGGGATATGGGAAGCTCGCTTCTGGTTACCCTGAACGGGATGAGATTATTAAGAATGAATCATGAGGACTAATCAAAGCAAATGAAGGTTTACTGATAGTCATATTATAAGGAATGGCAGAGGTTTAAGGAGGAAGAAAAAAATGGAGACTTTAAAAGTTTTAAGTGTGGACTGTAACAACTGTGCAGCGAATGTGCATAAAGCCCTGGATGGCATAAATGGTATTCAAAATCTTGACATCAGACTTTCCGAAAAGATTGCTCTGGTAACCTTTGATCCTGATAAGGTTAGCAAGTATGAAATTACCGAAAAAGTGGAAGATTTCGGCTACGATGTCGAATAAATAGCATCGAATAAATAGCATTTTATCACACTCCTCCATATACCATGGAGTTTAAGATTTTTCTCAAATCTCATTTTTAGAGAAGCAATTGAATCTGATTATTTTTATTTAAATATTATTATTTTAAAGGAAAAAGTAGTATTATTGGCTAAAATGGTTTTGTCCAGAAAAATGTTAATAGGTTTTAGGCAGCGTAGAAAAAGTTCTGTAAAATTGTAAAATTGTAAATATCAAAAATTCACTAAACCAGATGCAATACATTATCCAGAAATTTGACTTTGAATTTACAGTAAATTTGCAACACTGTCGAGCGACTATTCCAAGTAAGAAGAAAAGGCAAATCTGTATATGGTGAAATTGGACAAAAAAAGTTCTCAGAACTATTCATTCTTGTAGATTGAATCGTGATGGTCAAAGTCATCCAATGTTACTACTCTTTTTTCATCATCAATAACATAAGTCAAAACAAAATGTCCAAAATGAAGTAACTATTCAGCCTGGGTAAAACAACATCAATAGCCATCTTCCATAAGATTCAATGGGCATATTTATCTGAATTAGTTTCCATTAATTGTTGGCTA
>JADGNM010000289.1 GCA_017883485.1 Methanosarcina sp. | reverse complement strand
TAAAGCCTTTAAATCGAAAAAGAAGGAATTCATTTATTACTGCCAGTAATTGTCGGACAGCCTGTTTAGGTTGGGGTGGCCGCCCGCAATTTGATTTTTGCTTCATTTTCCATGTTCCACATCCTTTGAATTTTATTTCAAGCATTTTTGGAATTTTATGAGTTAATTTTCTGCTGCAAAATCTACAACCTCTCAGAAAAAAAATTCCTTTACGAAATCAGGCGAAATTTGCTCATGCCAGGTGAATTTTACTCATGAGCACTCTTTGGATCCATCAGCTTTCCTAATTTGTCTCCTATCATATCAAATGCCAGGACTACAATTAACAGTGATAATCCAGGGAAGAATGCAAGCCACCAGTATCCTGCCGATAAGTATTTCATAGCCTCTGACAAAATTATACCGATTGCCGGTTCGTGGGGTGAAAGTCCAAAACCCAGGAATGTGGCTGAAGCTTCATGTAAAATAGCATGTGGAAACATCAAAATCGTACCCAGGAATATCTGAGGAATCAAATGGGGCAGGATATGTTTTGTAGCTATCCACCATTTTGACTTGCCGAGATTTCTGGAGATATGGATATATTCCTGCGTTTTTAGCTGCTTAATTTCTGCCCTTACAACTCTTGTTAAGCTTGTCCAGTGCGTTACTGCGACTCCAACAATAATTCCTGTTGCTCCCCCTCCGAAGCCTATGGAAATAATTATTATTAGAAGAAGGTGTGGGATTGAAAGAAATAAATCTACTAACCAGGATATAATTGAATCCGCTATCTTTCCCGCACTTGATAGCAAGCCCAAAATTATGGCCAGTATGGTACTGATTGTAGAAGCAAAAGCTCCGATCAGTATGCTTAAACCAAGGCCCTCCAGAGTCCTTATGAACATGTCCCTTCCCATCTAATCAGTCCCGAACGGATGTTCCGGGGAAGGATTAAGGTTCTTTGAGCCAAAATTAGTCTGCAGTGATTCTTCGCCTAAAAATATGCTCGAAATCACAATTGTAAGTAACAGGAGGGATGTGAAGCCTATTATTAAAAGAGTCTTCTGTCTTAAATTTAATCTGAATACTCCTTTATTAACTGTTACAACAGCAGTACTCATGCTGATGCCTCCTGTTGTTTTATTATGGGATCGATAAATTGGTATATAACATCAGCAATCGAATTCCCAAAAAAGACAAAGCAAGCGCTGACAATCACAATTCCTAAAAGCAGAGGTACATCAGATCTCAGGCCTGCTGCTACTGCAGCCTGTCCGATTCCGGGATAGGAAAATACCTGTTCAACCAGGACTGTTCCTCCAAATAATTCGCTGAAACCTAAAAACTGCAGTGTAATAGCCGGAAGCGCAACGTTTCTAATTCCATGCCTCAATACCAGGTCTAACCCTTTTTCCCCTCTTGCCTTTGCAAATAATACATAATCGCTGGACAGAACTTCTATTAATTTTTCTCGAGTAAACAGCGCAATTTGAGCAACTCCTAACAAACTCAAAGTTAGTGCAGGAAGTATTAAACGCAGGAGCCAATCAAAGAATGTCACATTTTCCGCAGTGACACCTATCGGTACGCTCAAACCTATGGGGAACCATCCCAGATACACTGAAAATACCATTAATAGTATTAATGCCAGCCAGAAAGTCGGTGTGGCAGCTAAAACATAACAATAAGTTTTTATTGTCTTATCGATCCACGTCCCTTTCTTCATTCCCGCTATTATCCCCAAAACGAAACCGAAGATTCCTGAAAACATCCATGAAGCCGCCATAAGAACAAGGGAAGCCGTGAACCTTTCTTTGATTACATTGGTAACAGGCATTCTATAAATCAATGAAATTCCAAAGTTTCCTTTAAGGACGTCTCCCGCCCAGTTCAAGAATTTTTCTTGCGGAGGCGTATTAACTCCCCAGTACGCTTCAAGTTTAGCTTTGTGCTCTGCGCTCACCGGCATTTCTCCAATATAAGCTCTAACAGGATCTATCGGCGAGAATTGAATAAGCATGAAACTTACAAAAGAGACCACAATCAAAAGACTTATTAGCCGAAGTATTTTTTTTCCAATAAAGCCAGCTATTTTGTCATTGTCCAGCACGCTATTCCCTCATAAAATTAACCATCTGATGCTAAAACTGTTTTAACTTGGATATAAATGTTATGAATTAATTAATAAATTTTAACACTAGAAAAACCAAAACTGCCTTTGTAACACGTCTTTCAATCATCAAAAATTATCCGGTCCCGAATAAAAAAAGGTAAAATGAGTGATATTTATAACATCATTTAATTCATCATCTCATTTCACATTCATTTATCATTTCATCACTTGATTCAACTTTTCATCACATATTTTATATACTCATTTTGAAGTCGAGTTGGTTGCATCTGTCCTTGTCCATTCATAGATGTTTCCTAAAATATCGGATCCTGCATTTTTATGAGGGGTTCCGATATCCAGGGTTTCATCCACCAAATACAGATAGTCCATTGTTACCAACCATAACCATGTTGCATCTCCTGCAGGCCCAAAACCGGTGTTTCCATCATATACAGCTAACTGCCAGTTTTTGGTAGCTTGATCCTGGTCTGAAGATCTCAAAGCTGTTTCCAAATATCCGTCTACAGCAGGATTATTATAAAGACCCGGATTTCTATATGTATCATCCGCTTCTTTACTGTGGTATTGCAGGTATAAATTGAAAGTATCTATACTGCTGTAAGCGTATAAAATGGCTGAACTGTATTGATTTGCGTATATTTCGTCCCAGTTTGTACCTACGAGATCCATTTTTATACCTAATTTTTTGGCCTGTTCACTTACAGCCACCGAAAGAGCCTGCCTTGTTTGGTCAGCTGCAGCATAATATAGTCTAAATTCTGCTTTAGTTCCATTTTTCTCTCGGATCCCATCGCCGTCATTATCTTTCCATCCAGCGTTTTCTAAGATTTTTTTGGCCTCTTCGAGGTTTGAATCGTGAATTTTGGCCTCAGGATTTCCAAAAGCTCGTTGATCTACTCCAGTGTATTCCACATCCCCTTTTCCATATAATACCCCCTCAAGTATGGCTTTTCTGTCGATACCGATGTTTAAGGCTTTCCGAATTTCCATATCTGCTGTTACATTATTGCCTATTGGATCTCCTTTCAGGCTTTTGCTGCCGGTATTATACTGCATGGGGAATGAAACTCCGAATGCCCTTGCTGCTGGAAGAGCAATTAAATTATATCCATCTACGGTTTGATTTGCATGGTTAATGTCGATTTCAGCTATGTCTACGTCCCCGGATTTTGCAGATGCAAATGCAGTTTCTTTATCTAAGAATAACATGGTTATTTTTTTGAAGAATGGTTTTTTCCCATAGTATTCTTCGTTTAATTTTAAGATTGCCTGTTGTCCTTTGTCCCATTGTACCAATTTATATGGTCCCGATCCGATTGGATTGAATCCATAGTTATCTTTTTTATATGAATATTCTGGCACAATTCCAACGTACCTGAGCCTCCATATGAAACTGGATTGGGGTTCTTTTAGTTTGAATTCAACTGCAGTATCGTTTATTGCTCGAGCGATTTCGAGATTACTCATATCCAGTTCCGAATTACTTCCAATTGCTGTATTGAATGTAAACGCTACGTCTTTTGCTGTTAATTTCTCCCCGTCTGTGAATTTGACATCGTCTCTTATATTTACAGTCCATATCCTGGCATCAGGACTGACAGAGTAACCTGTAGCAAGGTCATCTATTATAGTGCCGTCATCGGCTGATTTGAAGAGAGTGCTCTATATCAACGGTTCAAAATTCACATGACCGCATCCCCATCCAAAAAGCGGATCAAATCCTGCTTTTGGTTCCCCGGTATGCGAATATACGTTCACTACCAACTCATCGGAAGCCTGGGAAGTAGAGCTGGCTGGTGTTGAATTTAACTCCGAACCTGACTCCGAACCGGATATTGAACTGGACTCAGAACTGTGGGTAGAACTGGACACACAACCTGAAATAAAACTGATAACGCCGATAGACACTATAATTACGATTAATGACCATATGAACAAATGTTGCCCATTTTTCTTAATCGAAACTCCTCCTTTTTTATTACACCGTGGACTATTTTGACCATCATCCTGAACCGCTATTTCATGGATGGAAAAAAATTGAATAAAAGAAAAAGATGGGATTTTAGGTCGTCCAGCGTTATATGATTGGTGTTTTGAAGCACTTAAATGTTAGAAGATTTCTTAGTGTCCACTTTGAATCTGTAATCCCTGCTTCTCTT
>JADGNM010000288.1 GCA_017883485.1 Methanosarcina sp. | reverse complement strand
TATCAGTAAACTTTGATTTTGGTCCCCGTTTCCCCATGTACGAATATATATTAGACATATTATATAACATCAATCGAATACAAATTGACGACCAAAAATAGAAGGATATAATAAAACTAAAGTGAGCCAAATAACAAAAATAATTAAAAAGTAAACCCTGCTGGGGGGGTTACCCTCTCAGCTCTTTAACAATCAATTCTCGTGCGGTTTTCGCATCTGCCGTGCCTTTTGTCTTCTTCATGACCTGCCCTACCAGGAAGTTCAGGGACTTTTCTGTGCCTGCAAGATAATCCTGTACTGCAGCTTCATTTTCAGCTATTGTTTCTTCAACAGCCATACTGACAAGATCACTTTCGGCTTTGAGAAGACCTTTTTCTTCTATAATCTGGAGTGGAGTTTTTTCTTCCTTACCATCCAGGATGCTTCGGATGACTTCAACTGCAGCCCTGTCGCTGATCTTGCCTTCGGCAAAGAAGGTAACCAGCTCTACCATATCTGAAACTTTAAAGGAGTTTTCTATTTCCGGGTCTTTTGTATGGATGAAGCCGATCTTCTTCTCGTCAAAGGAAGAGATTGCAAGGTCGCGATAATTTAATTCCCCCAGGAAAACATCGGCAATCCAGGTAGCTGTAGTTTTCGGGTCAACTCCCTGTGCACAGACGCTCTCATAGAAATCGGCGAGCATGATCTTGGAGGTAAGAGCCCTTGCGTGCATGTCCGTAATGCCGTACTGTTCTATGAAACGCGAACGTTTAGCATCGGGGAGTTCAGGCAGAGTCTCCCTAACTGCAGGAATCCAGTCAGTGACGCGCATGGGCATAAGGTCAGGTTCGCGGAAGTAGCGGTAGTCTTCTGCTTCTTCTTTTGTCCTCAAGGAAATTGTCACGCCCCGGCCCTCATCGAAGTGGCGGGTCTCCAGCGTGATTTTTCCTCCGCGACGGATTACGTTCTTCTGGCGCATAATCTCATAGAGAAGGGCTCTTTCAACTCCTTTATGGGAAGATATGTTCTTGACCTCAACGCGTGTGCCCCAGTAGACCGAAACGTTTGCATCCACACGCATAGCTCCTTCAAGATTGCCGTCAAAAACATCCAGGTATTCCAGGATATTCCTGAATTTGTCAAGGAACCTTCTGGCTTCCTTGGGGCTGCGCATATCGGGCTCTGTTACGGTTTCAATTAAGGTTATGCCTGACCTGTTATAGTCAATAAGGACTCCTTTGGATTTTTCAATGCTTCCCAGGTGGACAAGCTTGCCTGGATCCTCTTCCATGTGAGCCCTTGTGATCCCGACTACATGTTCCCCGTCTTCTCCTTCGATTACTATTTTTCCCTTGCTTACTATGGGAAAATCGTACTGGGTGACCTGAAAACCTTTGGGAAGGTCCGGGTAGAAATAGTTCTTCCTGTGGAATTGGGTCTCTTCTGCAATTTCTCCTTCAAGGGCAAGTCCAACCTTAATTGCGGCTTCCACTACTTTTTTGTTCAGGACCGGAAGCGTCCCGGGCAAACCCAGACAGATCGGGCAGGTGTGAGTATTCGGGGCTGCATTGTGGTAATCGGTAGAGCAGCCGCAAAACATTTTGGTCTTGAGCTTGTTCAACTGAACGTGAATTTCTAGCCCTATTCTTATACCATCGGGATTTTCGTAAACCATTTACGCCACCTCCGGAGGTCTCTTTGTGTGGTAATCGGTATTCTGCTCAAAAGTGTACGCTGCCCTGAGGACAGTCGGCTCGTCAAAGGGCTTGCCCATTATCTGAAGCCCTATCGGCAGTCCATCAGTAAAGCCGCAAGGTACTGAAATTGAGGGTACGCCTGCAAGGTTGATCGGGCAGGTATTTACATCCGAAAGGTAAAGAGTAAGCGGATCTTCAATTTTTTCCCCAATTTTGAAAGCAGGGTTCGGCATGGTTGGAGCTATGAGCAGGTCAACTTTTGCAAGAGCTTTAGCAAAGTCCTGTTTTACAAGAGTTCTCACTTTCAACGCTTTTAAATAATACTTATTATGATAGCCTGCGGATAGAGCATAAGTCCCGAGGAGAATCCTTCTTATAACTTCTTTGCCGAAGCCGTCAGCCCTGGTCTTTGAAACCATAGCATGCCAGTTTTCGCCGCTTTCTTTAAATCCGTAGCGTGTTCCGTCAAAACGGGCGAGGTTTGATGACGCTTCACTCATTGCAATGATGTAATATGAAGCAAGGGCATACCTGATATTGGGCATCGAGACCTCTTCCCAGGACGCTCCGAGACTTTCATATTTGTGTATTGAATCCCATACCGCTTTTTCGACATCAGGATGGATGCCTTCTCCAAAGAATTCTTTTGGAACCCCTATCTTCAGGCTTTTTACATTATCAACCAGAGATTTCTGGTATTCGATTTTACTGTCAATTGAAGTTGAATCCCTTCGGTCGTAGCCTGCTATAATATCCATAAGCACTGCAATGTCTGTCACATTGTTTGCAAGAGGCCCGATCTGCTCAAGGGAGTTTGCGTAAGCTACCACTCCGTACCTGGAAACTGCCCCATAGGTTGGTTTGAGCCCAACAACCCCGCAGAAAGCCGCCGGACAGCGTACAGATCCCCCGGTATCTGAACCAAGGGCAAAAGGTGCTTCTCCTGCTGCAACAACTGCTGCGCTGCCTCCGGAAGATCCTCCGGGTACCCTTTCAAGGTCCCATGGATTTGCAGTTGGTCCGAAATGGCTGGTTTCCGTAGAAGAACCCATTGCAAACTCATCCAGATTGGTTTTCCCAAGAATTACTGCACCTGCAGCAAGGAGCTTTTCGATAACATGAGCACTGAACGGAGGGATATAACCCTCAAGAATCTTAGAGCCGCAAGTATTTGGCAGCCCGACTACGGAAATGTTATCTTTTATTGCTATTGGCACGCCTGCAAGAGGGCCATCGTGCCCTTCCGAATCAATTTTCCTGACATCTTCAAGAGCTTTATCAGAAACTGTTATAAAGCCGTTAATTTTGCTCTTCCCTATAATTTCGAGGTAGCTTGCTGTTACTTCTTCGGCTGAGCTTTCTTCAATCTTCTCCTTAACCTGTGCAACACTCATCCATTTTGCCATTAATATCTCTCCTCAGCCAATTTTCGGGACTCTGAAATACCCGTCCTGTTTGTGTTCTGTGTTTGCAAGAACAACTTCCTGCGGGAGAGATTCCTCAACCACGTCCTCCCGGAACACGTTAAAGATTTCAGCCACGTGATACGTAGGAGCTACATCTTCGGTCGGTAATTCATCAAGCTGTCCGAAGTACTCCAATACTGAGTTAAGTTTATCCATATATTCAACTGTTTCCTGCTCACTGACCTCAATTCGAGCAAGCCAGCCGATATGTTCTACATCTTCTTTTGTAATCATGAAAGTTCCCCAAAAGTAGAATAATCCTGAATAGAATGACATTGGTACTGCATATTAGAAGCTGATTTATTAGATAAATATATATCCCGCCCGAATTGCGATTCGGCACCCGAGTTTTGCTTCGGCACCAGAGTTTTGCTTCGGCACCCGAGTTTCGCTTCGGGAGCACGAGGTCCTTTTCGGTCGCTGCGCTCCCTCAAGAGGACTAAAAACCGGTGTAGGCGTAAGTCTTTAAAACAAAAAACAGGGCAACCGTAATACTTTACTAACGTGTCTTGTCACGTTTGCGAAGCAAACGGCCTTTCCTGCAATGCAAAATGAAAATACGAAGCCGCAAGAAAAATCATGAAATAAAAACAAGATCATACCCAAACTTTGTAAAAACGCTCCCGCCTTAGGAGATAAAATTATACGGCATTATGACGAATTGATGTTTATGGAATCGACGGCAGACATCGAAAAGAGGCTCATTGAACTCGATATGGAAATTCACTCCATCCTCAGCATGCTTCGAAAAAAAGAAGGAAGAAACTCGAAGGAGCTTGTAGAGTCAGCCTGTGAAGCCTGGGGTTACGGTGTCGAGAGTGAAGAGTTTTTGACCAGCTGCGGAAATCTTCACACCTGGACTGGGTAGAATGAAGTATTTTGTAGATACATCGATATTTGTTGACTGGCTCCGAAAAGAGGTAGTCTCATCCCCCAGGAATTATTTTGCATTACTGTTCGTTAGATAAATCTTCTAATATACTCCGATTTAGCAGGCTGCAAGGAAAAGATGAAGCGGAACAAATAAAATATTGCCTTCGAGCCTGAAAGTATCTTTTGTTATTACCAGCCCAAAGGGCGAACCGAACTCTTCCATGAACTCCCTGACACCTCCCATATCATCTGGCGCTGCCTGAT
>JADGNM010000021.1 GCA_017883485.1 Methanosarcina sp. | reverse complement strand
AGAAGTTATTTAAATGAAAATACAACATCAAGAGAACTAAATTGTATATAACTCAAAAGAACTTGACTTTGAATTTACAGCAAATTCGCGACACTGCCTTGTGTTTTACATGAGTTATTAATCAATTCTGAAAAACAGTAATATCATTCAATCTAAGGAAAAAGCAAAGAGATGCGCAGGATTACGGTTTTCAGTGACTCGTGGCACGACCAGAAAAAGGGTGCAAAGTAGTTAGAGTTTAGAGAACTTTCGGTACACTGCCAAATTTTGTAGCATTTTTAAACTTTTTCGAGTTATTTTACTTGCTATACGCAATGCTGCTATTAGTATTGATCCGGTTACCAGTAAGGTGAGTATGATTATAACGTATGCTATTAATGTGATTTTACCCATGCTTATACTTTGCAACTCTAAGTTTTTAATCACTGTGTTTGTCTCCAAATTTCTTTAGATAGTTTCTATTTATCTATGTCCTGTCCATATATAGGAATCTATGTCCATTAGTCATCGACCAATTTTAAAAAACAAGTATTATTATCGTATTTGAGGAATATGTAGAGAGATTTATCACTTGAAGTTTTCAATGACTCGCTCCCACGACCTCATATGAATACTTGATTTATATAGTTGTATATCATATGTTGCGTATGGGTAAGGGTAGAGCGACAATTTTGTTTAAGGTGTCAATCGGAATTGCTGTTGTTATGGGTATATTGAACGCTTTTATTATGGTGATTGGTAGTTGGAAACCAAAAAAATAGTGCGCTCAAACCCTGTTACCAGAATCTCCACCATGGTTGTTTACTTCCAGGTGCCTCTATAGCCTTTTGATTGATTGCAGTCGACCACTAACGGAACTAATGATAAATTTTAACTATCACAGAAAATATCGAAAAGTCTTAAAAACCGGCTTTGTAGAAATCCTCAGTAAACATTTATTGTCAGGTAAAATTGAACAGCCAGTGTGCATAATTCTCTGTAAAATCCCAACTATCATAAAGTAATTGAGTAGAAAATGAGTAGAAAACGCCCACTGCCAAAATCCAGAAAAAGCTACTTTTTACAAAAAGGTATCTGTTATTCCTTATCAGTCGGTATCGAAAAGGCCTTAAAAATGGAAGATTCTTTACTGAAGATTTCTGCAGAGTCTTATAAAATAATTATTACATTTTTATCTGTATAAAAAAACTTATTAATTTCAACGTCGTTAAATAAATAACACTTATAAAAATTCTAAATTTAAATATCGAATATGATTGAATCTTAGAGGGTTTGAATGTCCGAAGAATCTGATAATAAGAACACAGAAAATAAAAACGGCCGAATAAAAAACTGTGAAAAGAATGTCAGAAATTGTGGTTCGTTAAAAGTATCAACCGGTTTATCAGGCATAGCGCTCTGATCACAGCTTTATTTGAGGATTTGTTGGTTCGAGGTTTTTAACATGGCAACAGATGAGCCTTTGGTTACGGCAATAGCTTTGAGTGGAAATTTTAAACCGGAAAAGATATCCGGTCTAAGCACAGGCAACGATAGATCCAAGATGCCATATAAAGAACTCACTCTTTTCTACCCTGATGGTTCAATTAAACATGGACATTCATGGATTTACACACATGGCGCCAGACCTATAATAGATTCTAAAAAAGTGTTCGGTAGAGAAAAAGAGCTTGCAATTATAGAGATTCTTTTAAGAGACAAAAGCGCACTGGTCATCACGGGCTTTCATGGAACCGGGAAATCCACTCTGGCAAGTATGTTCATTAACAGAAAGGCAGAACGTTGGAAATTTGCCGAGATTTACTGGCGAAAATTGGATGAAACCACAGATATCACTGAAGTTGTCGGAAGCTTTCTTACTGATATCGGCAAACCTGTAAAAGACCTTGAACATTACAAAATCGCAGATCAAATAGACATTCTATTTCAAGAATTAAACAAAGTTTCTTACCTTCTGGTTCTTGATAATTTTGAGATTTTACTTGATTCCCAAACAAACAAACCTTTAGAGTCAAAAATCGGTTTTTCCGAGCTGATAGAAAAAGCAAATGAAAATTGCATTAGAAGTAAAATTATATTCATTAGCTGCAATTATTTTGCAAGCGGACGCGGAATCAGACCTTTTCCATACGAAATAAGGGGACTGGATACATCGGCCGGAATTAAACTGTTAAGGCGCGAAGGACTTAATAAATCTGAGAATGAGTTAAAGAAGATCATTGAATTGTCTGGGGGTCATCCACTTGCTCTTATCCTGCTGGCTCAACTTACGAAATATATAAAAGGTTCGCTTTCCACTCTCCTGAATCATAGTTCTTTCTGGGTTGGAGGAGAAGAGAGGGTAGTCGAAAACATCCTTAATGTGGTCTACAATCAAAGACTGTCTGAAGACGAACGTAAGATCCTTCAGTATTTATCTATTTTCAGGCAGCCAGTGCCTGCAGAGGCAATTACAATAATAGCTAATGACCCTGCATGGACCGAGTCAAGAGTTGAAGAAATTGCATGGGATTTATGCCTTAAGTCTTTTTTACAAAAAAGCGGTGAAAATTACTGGGAAGAAGCGCTAATAAACAAGTACGCCGCAGATCGATTTTCAGAAAAATCCGAGTTCTACAAACTTGCCTGCAAATACTATCTCTCTTTTCCCTTACCAGCTGAACCCGCAAAAAAAGAGAACTTTCACAATTTAATTGAGGCTCATTACTATGCATGTATGGCCAAAGAATTTGACCAGGCTATCAGGATTATATCTGGTAACAACCTTGATGGACAACTTGACCATTGGGGCAATTATACAGTACTTATTGACCTGTACTCAAAAATGTTGCCTGAAGATGATTATGGAAATGAAGCTTTTTTAAATAAAATAGAAGTCCATGGTTTAATTCTTGGAAATCTAGGGACTGCGTATCGTATGCTGGGAGAATTAAGAAAAGCAGTTGATTTTTCCGAACATGCGCTGAAAATTATGAAGGAGTCGGAGAGTAGGAGCATAAAAGGACTCCGACTTGGAAATCTGGGACTATCATACCGCAAGCTGGGAGACTTCGGAAAGGCAATTACATGTTCCGAGCAGGCGCTGGAAATTACTAAAAAAGTAAAAAACAAGAGTGTAGAATGGATCATACTTGGAAATTTGGGATTAGCATACTATGAATTGGGAGAATTTGGAAAAGCAATCGAATATTACGAGCACGCACTCAAAATTGTAAAAAAAACACAGGATCGGAGCATAGAGGGAATTCTGCGTGGAAATCTGGGACTAGCATACCGTAAGCTGGGCGAATTCGGAAAAGCAATTGAATGTTCCGAGCAAGCAGTCAAAATTGCTAAAGAAATGAAGAACAGGAATGAAGAAGGAATTCAACTAGGAAATCTGGGGAGAGCATACCATGATCCGGGTGAATTCGGAAAAGCAATTGAATATTATGGACAAGCACTGGAAATTGCTAAAGAAATAAAGAACCGGAGCATAGAAGGAATCATACTCGAAAATATGGGGCTGGCATATCATGATTCAGGAGAATTAAGAGAATCAATCGAAAATTACGAAAAGGCGCTAACAATTGTTAAAGAGATGGAGAACAGGAGTGAAGAAGGAATCCTGTTTGGAAATATGGGGAGAACATATAATGATCTGGGGGATCCGAAAAAAGCAATTGAATATTACCAGAAAGCACTCATAATTGCTAAAGAATCTGAGAACAGAAAAGAAGAAGGAATCCAACTTGGAAATATGGGGAGAGCATACCATAAGCTGGGAGACCCTGGAAAAACAATCGAACATTGTGGACAGGCACTGGGAATTGCTAGAGAAATGGAGAACAGAAGCGAGGAAGGAGTCCTACTTGGAAATATGGGAAGAGCATATAATGATCTTGGCAACCCGAAAAAATCAATCGAATATTACGAACAGGCATTAGAAATTGCTAAAGAAGTTAAAAATCGGAGCGTAGAATTAATCCTGCTTGGAAATCTGGGGTTAGCATTCCGTAAGACCGGGGAATTCGGAAAAGCAATTGAATATTACGAGCAGGCACTCAAAATTGCTAAGGAAACAGAGGACAAGTACTCACAAGGGGTTCTACTTGGAAATATGGGAAGAGTATACCATATGCTGGGAGAACATGGAAAAGCTATAGAATATTACGAGCAATCGCTCTCCTTTGGAAGAGAAATAGAAGACCAAAAGATAATCGATTTTTTCAAAAAAAATCTCGAGGGCCTGAAATATTCCAAAAAGTGAATTTCACAGACAAGCTCTAAACAAAATAAGTTTTTGAATTTCGAGTAACTGATAGAATATTTAATAGCCGGGTCTTTGTCCAGTTGATGGGTAAAAACCGGATGGATCTTATTAAAAAATAATTCCTCTTATTAAGCTTTTAATAACTTATTATTCTTATAATATATTTAATAAATAAATATCGGCAACAATCTTTTTAATATTTGGATCTCAATATCTTAGCATGATAACAGGCATTCTTGCATCAAATTGGAGGCGTTTTGATAGATGTCGTAAATGACAAAGATAAAGGATTTGCTTCGATGGAGCATCTCCTTGCTGCAAGCCCTTATCCCATATTCAAAGTGAGAAAAGATGCGACTGTAGTTTATGCAAATGAAGCAGCTTCTCATTTGCTAAAGATATGGGGAATTAATAAAGGAGAGAAACTTCCCTCAAATATCATTGTTTTCGTAAAGAAAGCTATCCTGGAAAAAGGAGCCTGCGATATTGAGATAAAAGAAAAGGGTTATTCGCTTACTTTTAAGTCTTCCGAGAGCAGATATGTATATATTTACGGGCTTGACCTCGTATCCCTGAAACTTAAGGAGAAAAAAACGCTTCCGCAGGAAAAGTATAAGGAAATTCTCTCCGGATCGAGGCAGTCCCTTTCATCCGCAGACTTCAAAAAGCTGATTGACCAGACTGCAGAAATGGTAGCTTCGACTATTAAAGTCGAGTCTTGCAGCATTTTCAAAATATATCATAAGAGCGCTGATTTTCCTGCAGCTCCACTCCAGCATTCAGGCACTGCTACGGACGTCCAGAGAGTTTTTGATGTAATTTCTATTAAGGAACTCGGATCCTTTGGACAGACTTGCACATCCGGAGAGTGCACAGGCGGAATAAGTGCTTTTTTAAGAAGTCAGGGAAAAACATGTTTGGCTATAACACTTCAAAAAAGCAGGTATGTTGAGTTTACGCCTGAAGAGGTACGTTTTCTAAGGTATGTTTTATCTCTAATTCTTAAAGTAAAGGAGTGCAAAGATATTGGAACTAAACTTCAGGACAGGACACTTTTTTTAGGAAGATTGCTGCAGAAGGTACCGGATCCTGCTTATTTCAAAGATGTGAGCCAGACCTTTCAGAGTCAGAATGAGCTTTTTACCGCGAAGACTCCTTCAAAAAGAGAGCGTGAAGAAAAATCGATTCACGAGCTAGAGGAAATGATTCCGACTGAACTCAAAGCCATCTACAAAGTCAAAAATAAAGAGCTTCCAGGAAAGGTCGGAGGATTCCCCTTGATAATGCCGGATATCTGTATGTTCAGGGAAAGTGAAGAGACCTTAAAGATGGCTCTTGAAGTACAGAAAGTACTCTGGACAGTTGTCAATAACAGTCCTGCAGTCGTTTTCTTATGGAGAAATGAAGATAATTGGCCTGCTGATTTCGTTACTGAAAATGTATTTCAGTTAGGGTATACCGCTGAGGACTTCACATCAAATGAGATACTTTATGGTAACATTATCCACAGGGAAGATATAGACAGAGTTCAGGAAGAGCGTGAACACCAGATTAAAAAAGGCAGTGAGACATTTGAGTCCGAGTACAGGATATATACAAAAGACGGGACACTTTGCTGGGTTGACGAGAGGACCTTCATCCAGAGGAACAAAGCTGGAAAAGTCACCCATTTCCAGGGTGTAGTTATTGACATTACGGAAAGGAAAGCTGCCGAAGAAGCATTTGAGAAAGCTGAGCAAGTGAAGAAAAAAGAGATTAATCATAGAATTAAAAATAACCTTCAAATAGTCTCTTTCCTGCTTGACCTCCAGGCCGAGAAGTTCAGTGACAGAAGAGTTATTGAAGCTTTTAAGGAAAGTGAAAACCGCATATTATCTATGTCTCTTATACACCAGGAGCTTTACGAATCCGGAAAACTTGACTCCCTTGATTTTTCATCTTATCTCCGTAAACTAATAACCGATCTTATCAGGTCATACAGGACTGAAAACTGCAACATCCAGGTAAATCTTGATGTCAATAGTTTCTTCCTCGAAGTTGACACCGCAGTTTCCCTGGGGATCATAATAAATGAACTGTTTACAAACTCTTTTAAATATGCTTTTCCTGCAGGAACTAACGGAGAAATTAACATTTCGCTTATCGAAGAAAGAAATGGAGAAGAGGATAAGAATGAGAACAGTGTCTCAAGTTATGTTTATTCTCCTATGAGTCCAGATCTCACAGGTTCCCCGGATAACTCAGGAAATTGTAAGCATTTTACGCTTGTCTTTGAAGATAACGGAAAGGGTTTTCCTGAAGATATTGATTTCAGAAGCTCGACCAGTCTGGGTTTGCAGCTTGTAAATGCCCTTGTTGACCAGATAGGAGGGAGTATCGAGCTTGAAAGAAACAGGGGCACAAAATTTAGTATCAAATTCACAGGTTAAGTTCAATAAGACAGCTGCAAGGATGCCGCATAAGATATCTATTTTAGCAAAAGGGGAAGAACCGCAATTTGTAATGTAGAGGAGCCTGGAAAAGAAGCTGGTATTAAAGTTAAGTCTGTATTCCTAAAAGGTATCCCGGCTGAAGAAATCCTTAACTATGCAGAAAATGTCCTCAGGCACTCAAATGTTCCTGTAATGATTGTTCGATGAATGCAGGCCCGAAGGCCTGCTGACTTCTACTTCTGCTGACTTCTACTCACATTTGTTCAATCTTCAAAAATCCCTTCTCCTTTAAATACAGCCTTTGCCTCCTCAAAACTCAGGTCTCCGGGGGGCACAATGATGTCGGATTCTACTATATCTTTCGGATCAATTGGCTCTGCTTTTCCCTTGATCTCGGAAATCAGTCTCGCAAGTTCTTTTCTATATTCTTCGGCTTTTCCTTCCTCAACCAGATTCACAATGTGGTTATCTATCTTGTTCAGTTCATTGAAAAGGTCTTCAGAAGCCTGATACTGTCCTTCGCCCATTATCCTGATAATCATTTTCAGACCTCCTTTTTTTCTTCTGCACTTTTGTCTTCTTCCACACTTTTCGGCTTTTCAGAGCCCTTTCCCGCTTCGCCTTTAAGTTTGGCAAGCTCGGATTCGACATTGCTCTGCGTACTGATCTTTGAGAGTTCCCTACCGATATCATCCTTGCTGCCTGTGAGATCCTGAAGTGTGCCGGCTTCCATAAGCTCATCAATTGCATCCGCACGGGCTTTCATCTCTTCTGTCTTATTTTCGGCTCTTTCGAGAGCAAGGCCCACATCTGCCATCTCCTCGCTGATCCCGGTAACGGATTCGTTTATTTTTACCTGGGCGTCGGCTGCTGAATACTGAGCCTTAATAGACTCTTTTCGTGTCCTGAAGATTTCCACTTTGGTTGAAAGACGCTTTTCTGCAGCTATTAACTTCTCTTCCTGCTTTTCGAGATCTGCAACTTCTCTGTTAATGCCGTCAACCTGCTGAACAAGGGCAGTTTTCCTTTCAAGGGCCAATCTTGCAAGGTCGTCTCTGTTAGCGGCAATTGCGTCTTTTGCTTGTCCATCAAGCTTGTCTATATTCTGCGTCAGTTTTGCACGCTGGAGCTCAAGGCGCTTTTTCGAGGTTGTAACCTCTGCAACCCCTCTCTTAACATTCTGAAGAAGTTCGAGCTGTTTCTCATAGGAATAATCAAGTGTCTCCCGCGGGTCTTCCATCCTGTTAAGCACCTTATTCATCTTTGATTTGATTACCGTTTCCATTCTTGCGAATAATCCCATAAACTTTTCCCCTTTACTATTTTAAAGTCATCAGGTGGGCAGATTTGAGGTTTCATGCTCTTCCGAATGTACGTTGAAACCTTTCTGTACTTTGGAATCTTTGGAATATCTATGCCGTTTATTTGTTTTGGCTAGGATTATATTTTTTAGTTTATCTATTTTTCATTTGTGATTGAATTTGAGGTTCTTTACTTAATTGATCTTCTCCATATTCTGGCACTTTCATAATGGGGTTATTATATAAGTTACCTATTTATATAGGTTGCCTATTTAGATAAGTCGCTTATTATATTTGCAATGAAAAATATTCGCCGCCATGCGAGCGGTTTATATATTCAAAATGCAACTTATCTAAAGATATTATGGCAGCACCTGAGGGTAAGACAGAATTCTTTTATACTGAAAAAAAGCTAATAACAGTAGGCAGTCCTGTTAAACTCCAGATTCTTAATTTACTCAGGGAAGAGCCTAAATCTTTTGACGAAATCGTAAAATTTACGGCAAAAGCCAAATCGACTGTTTCTGTTCATCTCAACAATCTCAGGGCATACGAGCTTGTGGAAGAAAACTATGATCCCGAAGATCGCCGCCGAAAGATTTATTCCCTCACTTCTCGCTACATGGGCTGCTCTCAGGAACCCTCCACAGAGCATTACAACAGTTTGCTGGAAACAGTTGCCGCAAACGGAAATGACAGGTTTTGCTTCACTGAAACCCTGTTTCACGCCCTGTATTTTGGCTTTGAAGCGTATGGGATTGATAATGCGCCTGTCGTAAAGCTCATAGGATATGATATTGGGAAGCACCTTTCTTCCAATTTCGAAGCTGAAACCCTTGAAGAACTCCTGATAGAAATTGCAGGCTTTCTAGAATTCCATGGGAACTGTCGGGTTTCCGTGCTCCTTAAAAAAAGTCCTTCTCTTGAGATCGAAGATGATTTCAAAGCCAGATTGATGCCTGTTATCGGAAAACCTTTCTGCACCCTCAAAGAAGGAATTATTGAGGGAATACTCAAAGAAAAGTTGGGAACGGAGTGCAGCGTTCTTGAGACTGAGTGTTATGGGACAGGGCATGAGCACTGCCTTTTTGAGATTACAATATAAGTTTTTTCTTCAAATTATCATTATCACATATAAATTTTTATTAGTGACGAACGGGCTTTTATTAGGAATCAACGGGCATCTCCGATTACGACTCCCATTTCAGATTTAAGGCGGGGACCTATTGCCGCAACTATGCCCGGACCATCGGTATTTTCCCGACATACAATTGCATGTTCCAGCAGCCCAATACGCTCGATTTCATAGATGTCTCTGCCGTGACCTGTCTTTTTTATCGCACTTTTTATTTCCGAACGGGTGGCTGCATTAACTATAACCCTATCCGTACCTGCCTTTTTCCAGCTCCACCAGAGATCAAGCTGCTTTTTAGTAAAACGGGTTTTTACCTTTTTGTTTACTTCAAAAACCTCGACTTCAACCGGCAAATGGGGTATCAGGCCGAACCTGGATGCAAGCTGTGCCGGTCTTCCGCTGCCCAGGGCTATTAATTCTTCGGTTTCAACCCTGACAGGTATGCCGATATTGACCAGAAAAGCATTGTCTCCAAAAGCTTGAAGAAAACCCCTGTATGTCCTGCCAGCTTCAGCCTTTACTGCAGGAGTCCCATATCTGGAAATCAGGAAATTCGCAGATACCTCTTCATCCTCACCTTCAAGGGAGAACTCAGCCCAGTTTTCCGGAGTAATGGAAATCTCAACCTTAACTTCAAGGTTTTTCAATTCATTCTCAACGAGAGTTTTCAAAAGGTCAGTCATCCTTTCCCGGTTTTTCCCGTAAATGTGTTGAAGTGTTATAACTTTGATCATACTTTTCCTGCCTGTTATTCCAGACACCATGCTCCCAAAGCCAAACTCGGGAAATTAGTCCTCTTGAGCGAGCAAAGCGAGCGATACGGCCCTCGTACTCCCGAACGAAATTCGGGAAATTAGTCCTCTTGAGCGAAGCGTAGCGGAGCGAAAAGGACCGCGTACTCCCGAGGCGCAATTCGGGCTGGACAACTCATTTTAACTCTTCAAGTAAGATTCCAGAAGCCTTTCGCTATCCTTCAGAGCTGAGACGACAGCTTCACTAATAGGACTTTCTGCCATGTCAATCTGGTTCTGGAGCTTTTTAATATCCCGGCTATAAGGGCCGAGTTTTCGTGAGATAGTATCTCTGCTATCTCTGTGCTCTAATGCACCCTCATGGATGCTCTCTATTTTACTTCTAAGTTTCTTTATTTTTTCAAGCATTTCGGCATTAAGAGGATCAAGCTCTTCTGCCTTTTTGAGCTTTTCCTTTTCATCCTCCTCTTGAGTGTTTTCCCCTTCACCTTCTATACCTTCTTCTGCGGCATTTCTTCCAGACTTCTCTTTCTCCATGGTTTCGATAAGAAGTTCCTTTGCAATGATATCCCTGAAATCTTTAAGGGCAGCTTCTACCTCTTTTCCGTACTCTGTAAGCTCGACAAATTTTATCCGTCCCTCGAATGTGAATCTTATGAGTCCGCACTGTTCCATTTTCGCGAGGATTCTTGTTGTATGGGCAAAGGTAGAATCTATCTCTTTTGAAATAACCGAAGCATAGGTCTTTCCCATCGAGCCTATAAATAATAGCGCAAGAGTGGGCTTTTCCTGTAAAAATAACTTTTCTGCATTTTCATCGGACATAATATCACATTTAAACTGAAGTGTTATCAACCTTCAATTTCTAATAATTTACTTATCCTGACACCGCTTTGATTATTTCTTTTGTTTTGTCAATCGGCGCATCAGTCCTGAATGAAGTCCCGCTGAAGTGAGTCCTGGAAGCTTCAAAACCATAGGCCTTAATGGCTTCAATCAAAGTTTCTATTCCGGTTGCAGAAACTCCCAGTTCTTTACAGATTACGTGCTGATCATAGAACATCGGGATATCGAGTTCGTCCCTGCAAAAAGTGATTAATTTTTTTGCTTTGTCCTTTGTGTTTAGAGGATGCACTTCGAGCTCTGAAATAGTTTCATTACAGAAATCAGGCTCTCTGAAAGGCCCTAGCCACATCGGGCCCGCAATTTGCGTGCGTGTTCCGCATACAGGACATTCCATATCGATGTGAACCGCAAGTCCATATACGGATTCTCTATACCCGCAGGTCGGACAATGAATGCTGAAACCCATTAACTTTAGAGTTCTATCAGCCTGTTTTGCTCCGGGAATGATTTCCAGGTAAGTGCGAACATAATGGCGTGTGACATGAGAAAGCAAAGGCGACATTCCCTTTTCATGTCTGGCAAGTTCTCTGGCACAAGCTCCGAGAAGGATTCGCAGGCCCATCTCACTATGATATTCAGTATTAAGAGGTACAGCAGCATATTTCCTGATCCCGGAATTCAGGTGTGCCCCGCACAGGGGTGCCGTGTCTGTTGCCGTAACCGAGAGCATACTCTGTACCGATGCAGACGCTGCATCCAGGAAAGGTGACGGAGTACCAAAAGGGTCGACATCCACGATGTGGAACTTTTTTTCATGGAGCAGCACATTTGCATTCTTACGTGTAGCCAGCGTCTTTTCCTCAAGCCCGTTAATTCTGATATTTTCCTTTATCAGTTCAAAAGCATCCAGATTCCAATCATTCATGGTCGTATGAATTCCCACTTCGCCAGCGATCCGAAGCCCTCTGATTCCCGAAGCTGAAAAAGCATCCGCATAGCGGATTTCTTCCCTGAGGATTCCTTTTCTTGAGAGAAGCTTTTCGACGAGTGCCGCTGTGGCTGCGACATTGATATCGCGGTTCAGTTCCATTTCAGGATTGTAAAAGACCGCAGCTGCCGATGGAGGGAAGGTTGCATCCGGAGGTGGTACCGGAACCAGGACCTTTGTTGTGCCTTCGACTATGGTTTTACAGATCATTTGAAGTTGTTATTTACCGGGATCTTATTTTACAGTAATGGTTATCTTCATTCCGGGCTATTCTTTCACACCGATACTGTAGCTTCCAACTGTTCGTTTTCTCCTTTGTGACAGGACTACCGGAAACAGTACACCTTTTCGTTACTGCTTACCTCCGCTATATGAATCTTCGTTTTGCTATTCATTTTATATTCTAAATTATATATAAGCCTTTATAAATAATAATTCTTTCATATAACAATCTTTTATATCTGAAGTTTTAGCTCTACAGGTTTTGTCACACCTGATTCAAAAATGCCGATTTTTGGAAAAATAATTTTGCTGAGTACACTCGTTTTAACGCAGGATAATAGCTAAATCTGCGGCTGTCTCTCCTATCTCAGGATATCAGAAATAAGGAAACTGACTTTACTTGCAGACTTTATTTGGAATATTAAATAAGCTCATTGTCAGGATTCGTTAAGATCCAGCATAAACCCGCTGGCAATTAGCATTAATCCCGTCGTAGTTGACCGAGATTGCGGGAAGAGCTTTCGGAGCCAAATGCGCCCAAATAGCTGGGCACAGGCTGAGATGCTGAGAGTGCCTTTTGCCGAATTCAACTGCATCAAACTTCCGGGATCGCCGGTAAAAGCAATCCACATATTGCTAAGAGATATGATAATTGGAGGACAAGCAAAGCCCAGTTTTATAGATGCAACAGGATTTCCCTGGACAGGGCACCTGATGCCTGTAGGGAGTTCGATCAACGTGCAAACGTCTATCAAAGATGATAATCAAGCCTTAAAAGTGAGATCTTTAAATCAAGGGATCTAAGAAAAACCTTCTCGGAAAATACTACTGAAAGAAACACTACCAAAAGAAACATTTTGAATGACTTTACAATAGAATGGCTCTGGTTATTCTGGGATAATACCAACCACTTGCTGAATAAAATAATTAAAAAGAAAAGCAATAGACTTGCCAAAAAGGATTCCTTCATTTCCAGGTAATCTATTTATTTGTCTCTAGTAAATCTCTAGAAATAATTAAACTAATTTGATTATTCTTTAACCCAGTTATCAATGGAACTTTTATCTGGAATATTTTGTAGCTATTTTTGTCAGGGTGATGCCACACTGACACTAACATTCATCTTTGGCTGGCCTACAACAGTGAAGTTATAATTTCCGGTCTCATTGAATGTATAAGTAAAGGAGCGCTTGTACACTAGATTTGCGTTCTCAAAGAGACCTTCCTGGCTGACAAGTGTAAAGGATCTCTTTGGGTTTTCCTGCAGGTTCATCCAGGCAACTATTTCCCCTTTTTTGATTTCAAGGCTTGTTGGGCTTGCCTTGTAATTGGCCAGTCTTATCAGGTAAGGAGTATTCTTTAGATCAGGAGTTGATATCATACCTGCTGCTGGAGTTACATTTCCTTCTGGAGTTAAAGTCACTGCAGGAGTTGTATTTACTTCCGGAGTCATGGTCTCTACAGGAGTAACGGTCTCTATTGGAGTTACGGTTTCTGTGGGGGTTGTATTTTTTTCTGGTGATGGCTGTTGATTCCCCACGCACCCTGAAAGTAAAACGGCGCCTAATACGAGAAGCAGAACAATAACCTTTATTTTCATTTTATTCCCTTCGTCTTTTTACGGTAGCTAAACTTTTGCTAAACTTTTGAGTACAATTCAAGAAAGTAGTCGCATATATAACCTATTCTCAAATTATAAAGACATTTCCAAACTAAATATGGATTCTTCAAATTAGGCTTACATTCTACCATGACTATGTCATATTAGACAGTTACTCCAATAGCTGTCATCGATTTCACTGCAAACATAATATTTGGCGTATGAGGTCAATGATGATGCTTTAC
>JADGNM010000287.1 GCA_017883485.1 Methanosarcina sp. | reverse complement strand
GAAAGGTTTAGAGAGGAATGGTTTGAATAAGAATTAGAAGATATGATTCAAAAAAGCAACCGGAGAAATGAATGAAGCCTTAACCGATGACCAATGAACTTTTCTCAATATATTGTGCAACTTGTTGATAATCTATTCCTCACCTACAGGCTTGGAAATGAGAATATAAGCTTGAATATGAATATAGACGAAGACATTTTCTTTGGCATGGATACGGCAGTTCCACTAGGCATATTAATCAACGAACTTGTCTCCAATTCCCTTAAACATGCATTTTACGGCAGGGATAAAGGAGAAATCAAGATTGAACTACTTAGAGAAGAAAACGGAGAGAGTAAAACCAAAGGCTGCAAAAGTACTACTTTCACTCTGTCCGTCTCAGATAATGGTGTTGGCATTCCTGAAGACCTTGATATTGAAGACCTTGATAGCCTGGGACTCCAGCTTGTAACTACCCTTGTCGACCAGTTAGATGGAGAACTTGAACTGAAAAGGAACTATGGGACAGAATTCATTATAAAGTTCACTGTCAGAGGGAATACTGATCAGGAACTAGCGCCAGCTCAATACAATTAGCAATTCATGAGTAATCCTTATGTTTGTCATGAGATAAAATCGAGATCATCACCTTTGTTAATTTTATACAAATTGCTTACTTTTTTTAATAAAACAGTAAAATATAATTTTAAAAATATTATAGTGAGGAAATGGTCTCTGTAAATCCAGAAGAATGTTATTTATTGGGTTTTGGGAGGTATGGCCATCTTTCTTCAGTAGTAAAAGAACTTGCAGGAAAAGAATTGACAGTTATTGTACATATGAAAGAGTAATTATCTCTGCCCCTATTTTCGTTTTTATTCTGCAAACTTAATAGATTTCAGACATTTCTTTGTATTAAGTTTATAAATCATTACTGTCATTTTCTCACGGTTCAAGAAAAAGGGCTTTGAACCTGAAAATTAAGTAAGCCGCTGGAGGGACTTGAACCCTCGACCTGCTGATTACGAATCAGCCGCTATACCGCTAAGCCACAACGGCGCATGGAAAAGAGAAATAAGCAGACTTAAAATAACAATCAAGAATTTAATTATTTCGCTCTGCAGGGTCGTTCCGTATCCAAGACCTCATATAAGACCTCATATAAGACCTCATATAAGACCTCATATAATCCTGACCTCAATACAGATATTATATTGATAAGGAGCATAAGAGCGAACTATCCTTTTCTCCAGGACCTCTACATGCCTTCCCGCTCTCTCTGCAGCTTCCCATATAAGCTTTATCGAGCTTTCGAAAAGGTCATCTTCCGGAGTTATCCCGTAATAGTGGATAATTCCTCCCGGCTTTGTAAGGAGAACTGCAGAGTCAAGAAACTCATAGGCATTATGAGGGAGGTTCATAATCACATGGTCGGCAGTGCCTGCAAACTTTTTTGCTTCTTCTCTGGCATCACCTTCGATTGCTTTAATGTTTTTCACAGAATTAAGGGCTATGTTTTCTTTCAGGTAGCGTACTGCTTCAGGGTTTTTATCAATTGCTATAACCTTTGAAGGCTTTTTGCTTTTTGCAAGCAGGATGCTGCAAGGGCCTACGCCTGCAAACATATCAACTACCGTATTTCCTTCCTTAACCCAGGAGAGAATTCTTGAGCGTTCGGTAGAAAGGCGGGGAGTGAAATATGCCTTTGCGAGGTCAACTTTGTAGCGGCAGCCGTATTCCCTGTGGATCGTTTCAGTCCTTGGTTCGCCTGCTATAACTTCAAATTCTCTGACCCTGAATTCCCCAATTACAGGAGTAAGAGGTTTAAGCACGGTTTTTATGTTCGGTTGAGTCCTGAGGAGGGCGTCGGCAATTCTTGATGCTTTCCGCCTATCCAGATCCGCATCTTCCAGAAGAGCGATATCTCCTATGACTTCATAAGACGGGCTGAAACCTAGTAGGTTCTCAGGGGCAGGTTTTTTTTGCTGGAGTTCAAAATCGAAATCAATAAGTTCGGATTCTTCCGGCAGGCACTCCAATTCGGTCGGAGCAGGCTCTCTAGAAAGGGGGAGGTAAAGAAAGGACTTATCCGATCCTATTTTTAGCGAACTATCCAGAATATCAAGATCAAGGAGCATTCTCCTTAAAGTTTCTCCTTTCTTTTTAGGGACTTTTATGCACTGCCTTCTCATTGGATTTACCTTCCGGAATTCTATAGTTACCTTTTGTTATTAAGCTATCCAAATCCTGGTAAAAGTTCTTGCCTGAAAATTGAATCATCAGAAGATTTTTCATGCTTGGAACATAAGCCTTTAGTAGGGAATGAAATTCCACTCTCAAGACAGTTGAATAGGATTATTGTAGTTAAGCATGAAATAAAAACCGAAAATTACCAGAAATGCTCCGCACGCATAGAGAATATTTGTATGCGTTTTTTGAGAAAGGAGTGTCTTTCCATGGCTGAATGATCCTGATACGGCAGTAAACCAGCTAAGGTCTGCTGTCCAGTGCCCGAGAACGAAAGCCACTGCAGTAATTATTCCAGGTTCATATTCCCTGAGTAGAAGGGCGCCGCCTGCAGTTAACCACCAGATCCAGAAGTAAGGGTTTGAAACGGATGTAACCAGGCCTATTAAGGCAGGACTGGATTTAAGTTTCAAGCCTGATGAATTCCGAGAGATCCTTGCGGGAGAAGCAGCATTTCTGGCATCCTTTACCGTAAGCAGGCCGAAGACCACTAATGCAAGCCCACCGATCAGGAAAATAATAGAAATGATTCCGGCACCGAAAAATGCCGCCGCGCCAAAGAAAATGAACATGCAAAGCAGTAGCTCGACAATCATATGTCCAAGCACGACTTCCGGGCCTGCAGTCCATCCTTTTTTAAGAGAGACCTCTATAGTTGCAAAAAGCATGGGTCCCGGCACCAGGGCACCCGTAAGTCCGATAGTGAAACCGAGGAGAAGAGCTTTCAAAATCTCAACTGACAGCATAGTTAACCAAGAATTTTATGATCCGCTTAAGGCTTTTGGGAGAAATATAGTGTCTTTATTATAAATAAAAAGATCTGCCTAAAAAATAATGCAAAACTAAAAAATGTACAAAAAATGTACAAAAACAGGACATTTCTGTCCTGCATATTTAGGGATAGAACTGAAGCTGAGCCCTGAAATCTAACTGACGAAAGAAAAAAATACAGACGAATCCAGAGGAAACTTACAGGATAATCTCAATATCCAGTTCTTCTGCAAGCTCTTTATACCTGTTTCTGATGGTAACTTCAGTAACCCCGGCTACATCTGCGACTTCTCGCTGAGTCCTCCGCTCACCACAGAGAATGGACGCAATATAGATTGCAGCCGCCGCGACCCCTGTGGGACCTCTTCCGCTTGTAAGTTCTTTTTCGGAAGCCTGTCTGAGGATCTCAACACTTTTAGACTGTACCTCTCCTTTTAAATTGAGGCCGGAGCAGAACCTTGGAACGTAATCGATCGGGGAAGTTGGCATGAGCTTTAATGCAAGTTCCCTGGAGATAAAACGGTAAGTTCTTCCTATTTCTTTCCGGCTGACCCTTGATACCTCTTCGATCTCGTCAAGAGTCCTTGGGACACTGCACTGGCGGCAAGCAGCATAAAGAGCGGCTGCAGCGACGCCTTCAATGCTCCTCCCACGTATGAGGTTCTTGTCCACAGCTTTTCTGTAGACAACAGCAGCTGTTTCTCTAACAGTTCTCGGGAGACCCAGAGCAGAAGCCATCCTGTCCAGTTCGGAAAGTGCAAAAGCAAGGTTTCTTTCAGTTGCGTTGCTTACACGAATTCTACGCTGCCATTTTCTCAAACGGTAGAGCTGAGCACGGTTTTTGGAGGAGATCGATTTGCCGTAGGAGTCACGGTTCCTCCAGTCAATCATCGTGGAAAGCCCTTTGTCGTGAATTGTGTATGTCATGGGCGCACCCACACGGGAGCGCTTCATTCGTTGATCGTGATCGAAAGCTCGCCATTCGGGTCCTTCATCCACAAAGTCAGCATCGATGACAAGTCCGCAGTCACCGCACACAAGCTCGGCTCGCTCGTAGTCATGAACAAGGTTCCTGCTGCCGCATTCCGGACACACGGCCTTTTCACTCTCAAAACTTTGCTCTTTTTGCTTCTCTTTCCCTTCCAAAGCCTGCCGGACTGCAAAGGCAAGCCGACCCAGCCTATCTTTAAGCACATAATCGGTAGCTCCCTGTTTAAGCAAATCAACTGCCTTATCCAATTCTTCACCCCTGACATTTTTCTCCCGAATCACACCTTTGCCATCAAGAACGTAAA
>JADGNM010000286.1 GCA_017883485.1 Methanosarcina sp. | reverse complement strand
TTTAAAGCCTTTAAATCGAAAAAGAAGGAATTCATTTATTACTGCCAGTAATTGTCGGACAGCCTGTTTAGGTTGGGGTGGCCGCCCGCAATTTGATTTATTTGCCATTCCTAAGTAGGTAGCTACATCTATGGCTGCCTGGATGCTAACCAGCATGGCATGAAGAACCATATTTCTTTTTATCCTTATCTTTCTTCAGCTATTCGAGGGAGAAATCCTGATATCTTTGCCAATCCTTAAGGGATTCATCGAGCTCTCTGAGATTGGCCAGTATTCTCATTTCATGCCCTCGCCAGAAATTCTTTATCCAAAAGATCATACATATACTTCAGGTCCAGATAAGTCGAGATTACCTCTGACTCGTAATTTATCTTCCTGGATTCATCGCTGTAGAAGACAACGCATCCTTTTCTGATGACCTCGAACTGAAAATCTACAGGGGCTACATTCAGTATCCTGACATCGAATTCAAACTTGGGCTTGATTTGCCTCTCCAGTTCACCTGCCACCTTCAAAGAGAATTTGAGACTTTTATATGGGTCCAGGCCTGGTTCTTCGGACAGGAGCAATGCTACATCGATATCGTTGAATTCATCACTGTCAAGGAAGGAACCGAAGATGTAGGCTACATCTACTTCTTTCATTTCGGCTACAATTTTGCCTATATCTGCTAAGAATGAGCTCTTATCCATCTTTCTACAATTATGCTTTTGAATATATATCTATGGGGGTTAATCCCTGAAATTGACCGCCCGAAGATAAACATTTACATATAAGCAGGTAATTTTAAAGAGCAATCTACTGGAAAGACATTTATATCCTCAATTATGCTTAACAAAAGAAAGCTGCCTTCTGATGGTTTTTTTCTCAGGAAACGGCAGCTATGAGGGATTTCATGACGAATAAACTTGACCCATGGAGTTCAAGCGACATTACTGACTATTCTAAGTTATTCGAAGAATTCGGGATTTCTCCTTTTGATGCCATACTTCCGGAAGTCCCATGCCCGAGCACGTATATGCGGAGGAAAGTTATCTTCGGGCACCGTGATTACGAACAAATTGCATATGCCATGCGGACAGGTGCCCCATTTTCGGTGATGGACGGCTTTATGCCCTCCGGGAAGGTCCACCTCGGGCATAAGATGGTTATGGATCAGATTATCTGGCACCAGGAAAAGGGAGCAAGTGCTTTCGTTGGGATTGCGGACAGGGAAGCATTTTCAGTGCGCGGGTTTTCCTGGCAGAAATGCAGGGAGATTGGGGTTGAAGAGTACATATTAAGCCTTATAGCCCTCGGTTTCAAGCCGGACGGCCTTATTTACTTCCAGTCAGGCTGTTCAAGTGTTAAAGATCTGGCATTTGAACTCGGGGTCAAGGTCAATTTCTCGGAACTGAGCGCTATTTACGGTTTTTCAGGAGAAACGAACCTTTCCCATATGGTAAGCGTGGCAACCCAGGCTGCAGACATCCTCCAGCCCCAGTTAGAAAAATTCGGAGGGACAAAACCGGTTGTAATCCCTGTTGGGCCTGACCAGGACCCTCACCTCAGACTAACGCGAGGGCTTGCGGGCAAGATGAATATGTTCAGGGTAGAGGAACGGGAAGATGCAAAAACAGGCAGCAAATATCTGAGCATCCGGGGAAAAGGCGCACCGAAAGAGGTTCTACAGGAGCTTAAGAACCGCATTCCGGGTAAAGTAAAGCTCTATGAAGAGCATCTGGACATCCTCGAGCCTCCTGAATTTCCGTTTCTGGAAAGACTTGGTCTGGAAGTAAGACAGCCTGAGAAAAAAAAATATTACTTATCCAGAATTGTAGATGTCGGGAAATTTATTGACGAAATTCGCCCACATACCTTCATTTATTACGAGAAGCATTTAGTCAATAAACAAATACGGAAACCGCTTCGAATGATATTGGACGAGATTGTCAGCGAAGTAGCAGCTGAATTCGGTGGTTATGCTTTTATCCCTCCTGCCTCTACCTACCACCGTTTCATGAGCGGACTCCAGGGAGGTAAAATGTCAAGCAGTGTTCCTGACAGCTATATAGCTCTTACTGACGACCCGAAGGAAGGGGCAAAAAAAGTAAAGAAAGCAAAAACCGGAGGCTGTGTCACCCTCGAAGAGCAGAAAAAATTGGGTGGAAATCCTGCCGAATGCTCGGTCTTTGAACTCATGTTTTTCCACCTGCTCGAAGATGACGAAGAATTGCTGGAGATCAAGCAGGAATGCCTCTCAGGAACCAGGATGTGCGGCTCATGCAAACAGCTTGCGGCAGAAAAAATGTATGATTTCTTAAAAGATCACCAGGAAAAACGTGAGCTTGCAAGGGAACGCCTTGACGATTACAACATTGTTTACAAAGAATAAATCGTTCACAAATATTAGATCGTTCACAAATATCAAATCGTTAACAAATACTAAATTATCAACAGATTTGTTAGACTCGTAAACCAGTAATGTCAAACTTCTACGAACTCTTACTGTTCTCAGATATTGGAATGTGATCCCATATGAGTATGAGTGTTAAGGAAAATCTTACAATCAACGAAAAGAAGGTCCTGCTAGCCCTTGAGGAACTGGGGTCTGCCGCTCCCGAGAGGCTGGAGGAAATATCAGGGCTGCAGGTGGATGCAGCAATGCAGGCTGCTTTCATGCTTGCGGAAACAGGATTCTCTTCGGTTTCGGAGAAGGTCATTGAACGGTATTCCCTTACGGACGAAGGAGAGGAATACACAAAAATAGGACTCCCAGAGCGCCGGATTGTTGACGCCCTTATAGGGCCCACTTCTCTTGAAGAGTTGAGAAGCCTATTTTCCCCGTCTATGGTGGACATTGCAACCGGCTGGCTCGTAAAAAAAGGATGGGCAAAAGTTGAAAACGGGGTGATGGTACCCTCCGGAAAAGCGCATGCAGGAAAAGATGAAGAAGCCCTTGCGGCTTTTACGGGCAAGGCAAAAACGCTTGAAGAACTTGCAGCCGATGAGGGAACAATAAAAGACCTTCTCAAGCGCAGACTTGTTATAAAACATGAAGAGAAATTCAGGACTGTTTCCATAACTGATGCAGGCAGCGCTCTCGCAGCTCAGGGGCTTGTCCTCGAAGAAGAAATTGCCCAGATCACATCCGATTTACTTAAGAGCGGAGCCTGGAAAGGGAAAAAGTTCAGGCCATATCGGCTCGATATTACTCCTAAACCCCTTTATGGGGCCAAGGTCCATCCATACAGGCGCCTAATAGAACAGATGCGCCAGATCTTTCTTGAAATGGGCTTTACCGAGATCAAAGGCGGGATCATCCAGAGCTCTTTCTGGAATTTCGATGCCCTTTTCCAGCCCCAGGATCATCCTGCCAGGGATATGCAGGATACCTTCCACCTGGGCAGCATTTGCCAGCTTCCGGGTGGGTATTCGGAGAAAGTCGCTGCAATGCACGAGAGTGGAGGAGAAATTGATTCCTGCGGGTGGGGAGGGATCTGGGACAGGGAACTTGCCAGGCGCAATGTGCTGAGAACCCATACAACTGCAGTCACTATCAAATATCTGGCCGACAACCCGAAACCTCCGGTCAAAGCCTTCTGCATTGACAGGGCGTACCGCAGGGAAACGATTGACCCGACTCATACTCCCGAATTTGAGCAGCTTGAAGGAGTTGTTATGGATAGAGATATGTCCTTTGCAGACCTGCTTGGGCTGCTGGCAGAGTTCTACCACAGGATGGGGTTCGAAGAAGTTCGCTTCCGCCCCGGATATTTCCCGTATACCGAGCCAAGTGTGGAACCCGAGGTTTATGTGGACGGCCTCGGCTGGGTTGAACTTGGAGGCGCAGGGGTTTTCAGAAAAGAGGTTACCGAACCTTTCGGGATCAAGGAACCAGTCCTTGCCTGGGGGCTTGGGGTCAGCAGGCTTGCCATGCTCAAACTGGGGCTTAAAGACTTGAGGCTCCTCTACCAGTCAGACATTGACTGGCTCAGAAAGAGCGAAGTCTGCAGGATATAAAGAACTGGAAGCAAGAGCTGAAAGCAAAATCTTCAGAGTTTAAAATTAAAATCCAAAAATGGACATACCTGTTCCAGAATCAATACTGAAATCTGCCCGTTCAGATACAGGCAGCTCCTCTCCTTTTGATCAGTTTTGCTTAAGGTGAAAAATACTTCCATTGTCAACTACCCCTCCCTGTTCGCTCCGATAAATCGTAGTGCTTCGATTCCGAGATAAATACATAATTAGGAATCAATAACAGTGAAGAAATCAAATACAATGGATTAGAAGTTCTTTTTGTCAAATGTTCATTT
>JADGNM010000285.1 GCA_017883485.1 Methanosarcina sp. | reverse complement strand
GCATTTGGGCAGTCATCATTCCGTAGCGGATCGGAGTCCCAAATATCAATGCATCTGCACCAGCCAGAACTTCCTCATACATATCCCTTGTTATCACAGGGATATGGGCAAAAAGTTTTTTTCATCTATTGCCCCCATTTTCTCAATAACCTCTTTAGGCATAGTCTCAGGCACCTGATAAATTCCTACTTCGGCTCCTTCGACTTCTCTTGCTCCTTCAGCTATGGCTTCTGCCATCTTGTAAATGTGACCATGAATACTATGGAATATCACGTTTATCTTAACCATTCAATCCCTCTTAAGAAATCTATTTAGATGATGTGCTTCGATTCAAACTAATTCAAATGATAATATATTTTCGGCAGTAACTTTATGTAAATTAAATGAAGTGTTTTTGCTAGAAAACACATACAGCGCTTGCGAGAACTTAATATAGTTCCAGCTACATTTATTATTGGGGTCTCACTATAAAACTCAATGTTTTATCATTAATCTCGTATTTTAATGGTCAATCGAGTTCTTAACCATGAAAATATCTTAAACATATGTGGTTAAGAACAAAGGTTTTTCTATTAATGGATTTTCATGAGATACTGCATATTTCTGTTATCCATTTATAGGATTTTCACTAAGGTGTAAATAAGTATTTTAGGGAGTCAAAGCCATGAACCAACAAACTATGCTCCTTGTTATGGCAAAATAATAGGATTTATTGACTGGAATGTCATTAAGAACATGGAGGAATTAGAATTTGGCGAACCATTTTGTCATAATAGCCGGAGAAGAAGCAGGTCCCAAATCGAATAAAATGGGTGGGATTTGGAATGTTATTAACGGAGAAGCTACTACCCTTGCAGCTCTTTTAGATAGCGGTAGATTAGAATCAAAAGAGGAAACTGAGATTCTTATTGCAGGTCCTTACTACGGATACAGAGGTGCAGACTGGAATCGAGGGCTGAGCCGAATTACGAGTATGGAGGGATTAAGCCCCCTTAATATTGATGGAGAGCTCCAGAGAAGCCTTGAATCCCTCGAAAACTCAGGTATCAAAGTATTTACTGGAGAAAAATACGAAGGGAATAAAAGAATTTGTTACCTGCAGTTTCAAACTTCTGATTTTGGCAAGATACGTTCAACATACTTAGGAAAGGATACGACACTTGAAAGCAGAATCAAGGCTGAAGCCTATGAACTTTTTTTTCTTGATTCCTTGAAATATGAAAGCATGTCAAATGGTCTGGAGTATACTCATTACCTTTCCCTATCTTATGCAATTTCTGAGCTTGTCAGACTTCTCACAGACTCTGCCCTCGAAAGTCCAAAAACTGAACACGAAGATATAGCCTCGACTCAGGGATTTAGACCGTTCTCTGGTGTTTCTCTTCACTGCCATGAATTTGGAGTATTTTATGCGGCAGCTAGGCTTAAGAAACTAGGAGTTCCAGTAAATTCCATTGCTACCCTGCATGCTACTCTACCTGGAAGGACTGCAGGCTATAATTCCATTCAAAAAAGAAGAAATAATGACAACACATGGTCCCAGGGAGTGCCTGAAAACCTAGCTGCTCTTGAAGCACTTGCATCATATGCGGATACAGTTACCTCAGTAGGAGAGTCTACAAGGCAGGAAGTCAGGCTTTTTTACGGTATCAATGGGATTGTAATAAGAAATGGGATAATAATAGAATCGGAGAATATAGACTGGAACCAGAAAGAGCTTAGCCTTGAAAAGATACGAAAATTCCTTTCCGAAAACCTATACAAACATCATGGTGGAGAAAGGATTGAACCTGAAAAGATAATCCCGATTCTCACAATCTCTCGCATTGAAATAGAAAATAAAGGGTATCCCGAACTTCTTGATTCTCTTGTAGCTCTGGATCATATAATTAAGAACAGCATTCTTGAAGGGCATATGGAAGAAGGAGTAAGAGTTATTTGCTTCCTTGTTACTGCAGAGAGTCCAAAGACAAACCTTCCAGATGGATTTCCAGTCAACCTGCCTAAAGAACTGCTTGTTGGAAACGAAATGAGACTTCAGCAGATGATAGAGGAAAGAGGACTGGATTTTTCAAAAATGGTGCGTGGAAAGTCTTCAGTTGGTGCAGTTCTATATCCTCAGATTCTCTCAATAACAGATGGAGGGCTTGGTATGGAAGTTGGGGATTTTATGGCAGGCTGCTGTGCAGGCATCTTTCCCTCGCGTTATGATCCTTTCCTGCTTACCGGACTTGAAACTGGGAAAGAGGGAACCCCGAGCGTGGTCAGCCAGGTCTGCGGTTTTAGTGATGCTATAAGGGCTATCGAGCCTCTAGTAGAAGGAGAAGGACTTGGAGGAGTGATAGTCGTTGATAATGTAGACCAATCCTATTATGAGACAGTCCTTGATTATGCTCTTGCAGTCAGTTACTTTACAGGTAATTTTATAGAAGATAGGGTGAAGTACCGACTTCTTTGCAGAGAAGCTTTCCTCCTTGCAAAAGATATGGGATGGGAAAAGCCTACTAGGCAGTATTATGAATTAATGAGAGGAACACGCTTCTCAGGCGGGATAGTGTAGGCTAGGATAAATGAAACATAGAAGAAAAATATAGATTCCTTTCTTCAATTGCGCCTTCCATATGCTTAATTTTCTGCTCCATCCAGTGGATTTTCATGTCGATTTTCATTATCATAAGTTTCTTTTTCTGGTCTTCAGTAAGTGTTCAAAAAACTCGTGTCCTTCGCAACCGCACATTTCAGAGTGTTCCGAAGTTTGTTCATGTTGCATGTTTCATTATCTCTTTTATAGTACTTCTTTCCGCATTTTTTCCAAATTTCTGTATGTTGAAACTACCCGCGTTGGCACAAAAAATGCAGGCATTGATCCATAAAACCTATTACTAAAATGTCAGCATTATTGTTACTACTCAAGGTTTAAAAGTAACAGGAAAGAAGATACAACATGATAAATATTAAAATGTTGTTCTATATTATAATTTTTTATATGCAGATTATTTTTGTTCAGAAACGATTTTTCATATAAATAATTAGAAATAACTGCATGGATGATTGTTATTGCATCTTGAGCGAGCAGGCAATAAAGTTGTAGGGGATGAGACCAGTTGCTTGCGTCTTTTGGGAAGAAATTCTAGAAGATGTGGTCATGTTCAAGTCATTTGAGGAGTTTATATTAAAATGGAGGGACAAATATGGTATACGTACTTGTAGATCACAAAGTTAAAGACTACGCTAAATGGAAACCTGTCTTTGATAAAAGCATGCCTATGGTGAAAAAAGCGGGTGGTAAAAGTGGGAAACTCTTCCATGTTTCTGGTGAACCAAATCATGTCTGTGTCCTTTTAGAATGGGACACAAAAGAAAATGCAACCAAGTTCTTTACATCCGAAGACTTGAAAAAAGCATTTCAAGAATCAGGTGTGATCGGTACACCGATGATCGTATATCTTGATAAAATCGAGGATGTCAAGATTTAATTTGCAAAAGTTCAATGTTCAGTGGAAAAAATGCAGGCTTTCTCAAAAGTGAGAGCCTCTTAGGACTTACATAGTTTCACTGAAAAATCAATAGCACTAAATCCTTAACAGTTTAAACTGTAAAAATTACCAGATATTACATTTTGTTTTCGGTTAAAGTATGAAACACCAAAAATGTTTTACAAATAAAATCTTGTTTTAGTGCATCTTGGTATCGAATATTATGGCAGAAATAACATAATTACTTGAAGGATATGATGACAAACCTATTGAAAATTCTAACTTTAATTTTTGTTGTCGTCGCTATTGTTGCAGCATCTGGTTGTGCCAGTAATAATACACAAACACCTGCACCGACTCCAACCCCAAATCCGACAACTTCTACGATACAAGTAACACCTGCTGAAACACCTGCAACTATTGTTACACCTGTACCGTCACCTATCCCAACGCCGACACCTGTAGTAACACCAAATTCACCACAAAACACCACGATCAATGTGACTTCTGGTAGTTCTAGTAGTTCCAGTGGGTCGGGATACTAATGAATCCATTGATTGCACCGCTTTCTCAGTAGACTGTATGACCAGTTCTTCCTTCGGTCAAGCTTATATGGTTATCTCAGATGTACATCTGGGTGGCAAAACATGTAATCACAAAGAGTTTTGTCTCTTTCTTGAGTGGGTACGAGACCTAGCTAATAAACCTAAGACCATAACTTATGGGAGTAAAGAATTATTAATTCAGAGTCCTGATAAAATAATTCTTCTCGGGGATATTTTGGAACTCTGGGACCCCAAAGATGGCGATAGGTATAACATTATCAAAGATTTTATGA
>JADGNM010000284.1 GCA_017883485.1 Methanosarcina sp. | reverse complement strand
GCCTCTTCACGCCGAAAAGGTCGGAGAAAATAGCGATTACGTGTATTTTGAATCTAAAATGCCTGGCTTCTTATTCTTTGCGATAACGGAAGGGAAAGGAGAAATGAACATGAGCAAAAATGGAATTTAGATCGGAGGGTCGTCCACAATTGCGATTGATGTTTTCAGAGACCAGAGTGTCAGTAAATCTCTTAATATCCGCTTTGACTCTGTACTTCCGTATCTTCGCAGGTGTGTTATTGCATTTACTTTCCTTTCGTCTTCATTTTTTTATCCATCATGCTCCCTGCAGAAGTTAAATTTGGTGCAATAGAGCCTCGTATGATTTATTAGCCACTCCACTTTTTGGTTTTTCGGTTTTTCCTTTATTATCTGGTTGACGACCGAAAAATCAGCTCTTACTTTTCAGGTTGACTTTTCTCCGATTCGGAGCGACAATTTGATATAGGTCTTATGCTGCTATTATGGATACCTCACCGAAATGCAGGTTCAGCGGACAGTTGCATGACTGTACCCTCTAGAAATTGTCTCGTGGGCGCGTGGCCTAGCCCGGATATGGCGGCAGCCTCCTAAGCTGTAAATCGGGGGTTCAAATCCCTTCGCGCCCGCTAATTTCTTTTTGCTTGTTTTTCCCGGACCATCCCGAAATAAGAAAGAGACCATCAGCGTTTCATTAGATTTTAAATATTAACTGTCTGTTCAGCAAGAGAAGCAGATTTTGTTAAATTGTGGGACAATCTTCATAAATTATGAGAAGTTTCTTATCTGAAAAAGCAGTATTCTCCGTAGCAGTCTAATCTTTTGAAAGATCCTATAGAAAATGAAATTCAAGTTCAGAGGAAATAGAAATTGATCAGGAAAGCCAGGGTAAGTGACGTCGTTGTAATGAAGCAGATTATCAGTTCTTATTCCAAGGATGAGCTCATGCTTGCTCGTTCCTTGAGTGAGATGTATGAGAGCATAAGGGATTATAATGTATGTGAGACCGGTGGAGAAGTCGTGGGCTGCTGTGCCCTGCACGTGGTCTGGATTGACCTTGCAGAGATACTTGCCCTTGCCGTAAAACCGGAATGCTCAAGAAAGGGAGTAGGCACAAAGCTTGTATCGGCCTGCCTTGAGGATGCCAGACACCTTGGTATGAAGGAGGTCTTTGCTCTTACTTATGTGCCTGAATTTTTCGCAACTCTGGGATTCGAAATTGTTGACAAAAATAGCCTTCCCAGAAAAATATGGACTGGCTGCCTGAGGTGTCCGAAATTCCCGGATTGTAATGAAACTGCAGTTCTAAAGACAATTGATTACTGAAGTGGCCAAAAGTTATTTATTCAGGGAGTTCTATTTTTAGGTTAACCTAACAATTTGGCCTGAAGCCAGCCTTTGCTGGCGGGACGGTATTAATGAATACGGATCGGCTCGAAGAATATCTTGAAACTATCTTTTATC
This sequence comes from Methanosarcina sp., assembly GCA_017883485.1. Classification (GTDB taxonomy): domain Archaea; phylum Halobacteriota; class Methanosarcinia; order Methanosarcinales; family Methanosarcinaceae; genus Methanosarcina. Next base: position 2,894 of record JADGNM010000284.1, on the reverse strand, counting down.
TTATCACAAAGAATCGGAGCCCTGCAAAAACTAAACAGATATCTGAAGAACTTAATGTATCTCCACCTAGCGTGACGGAAATGGTAAAAAAATTAAATTCATCCGGACTTGTGGAGTATACACCTTATCAGGGGGTCGAATTGACAGAAAAAGGGACTGATGAAGCCATCAGAATAAAAAGGAAGCACCAGGTGCTCGAAACTTTTCTGGTTGACGTCCTTGGTTTTGATAGGAAGGAAGCTCATAAAGAAGCCTGCGAACTTGAGCATGCAGTATCTGACTCTGTACTTGAGAAGATTTACGAATTTCTGGGTAGTCCTGAATACTGCCCTGACGGACACTCTATCAATATTGACAAAAACAATATCAAGCGAGAGAACGAATTCATTCCTCTAGATGAGATGGAGGAAGGAAGTACTGGCAAAATTGCACGAGTGGCCCTCCCCAGGGAAACAAAAGAACGTTTAAACTCCCTCGGCATTCTTACCGGAGAAGATCTTGAAGTCAGGCGTAAGCAAAAGCAAGGCTGCATCTCGGTTATAGCGATGGGGTCGGAAATCGCTCTTGGAAAAGACATTGCAAAGAAAATTTTCATAACTCCCAGTAATAACCGCATGTAAAGCCAGGAACTGAGCAGGCATATAACGGGCACAGTGTAAAATAAATGGAGACGTGATCACAATTTCTAGCTCACGCTATACTTCTGAAAACCTGGGAAACAGTAAACCCCCATATCATATGACAATTGCCTTCATCGGTAACCCAAGTGTTGGAAAAAGCGTTTTCTTCAGCAGGCTTACAGGCGTAGGTGTTGAGGTCTCAAACTACCCGGGCACGACAATTGCACTTAAAAGAGGAATCGTGAAGGCCCGGGGTAAAACCATCGAAGTAGTCGACCTGCCTGGAATTTATTCCCTTGGGGTTACAAATGAAGATGAGAAGGTCACCAAGAAATTTCTGATTGAGAATAAGCCGGATATAATCGTCAATGTTCTGGACGCGAGCAGGCTTGAAAGGAATCTATTTCTCACCCTGCAGCTCATGGAACTCGATATCCCCATGGTCATCGCCTTAAACCAGGTGGACCTGGCTGCAGATCTTGGAATCCTTGTTGACATCGATAGGCTCTCAGAACTGCTCGGACTGCCTGTAGTTCCAACGGTTGCTATATGGGGAATAGGGCTCGATGAGGTGGTGCTGGTAGCCCTTGAAGAGAAAGAAAAAACTCAGAACCACCATCGCGTAGAATACAGCCACTGGATTCGGGAGGCTTTGTCCAAGCTGGACCATTCATTCCCACATCTTTCGCCAAGCGTAAAGACTGCAGCGCTCCTTAACGATGCCGAGTTTGTAGAGCTTTGCTGTATGCCGCCTGAGGCTAATGCCCTTCTCTCTTCTGCCAGGCGGTTAAGGCAGAATATCGAGCTGGATCATGGGATTTCGGTACCCGATACAATTGCAAGAGATCTCTATGGGGAAGCAGGATATATAGTAGACAGCGTGATCTCAAGGTTCGAACCCAAAAAAAGTATAAGGGAAAGGATAGATTCAGTACTTACCTCCCCTTATTTCGGGATTGTGGTACTTATATCTGCCCTGCTTCTGACTTTCCTCCTTGTTTTCCGTGTAGGGGGCTTCCTTGAGAACTGGATTGTGAATGATCTGTTTGAGCCTCATATAATCCTGCCTGTAGAAAGCATAACCTCAGGCATGTCGCCTCTTCTTAGAAATCTTATACTTTATTCCCTTAGGGGAGTGGAAGCCGGATTTGCAATTGCAATCCCTTATATTGCTGTATTTTATGCTATCCTTTCAATATTCGAAGATTCGGGCTACCTGACCAGAGCAGCTTTTCTCCTGGATAATCTCACTCATAAACTCGGGCTTCACGGGAGAGCCGTGATCCCTCTGGTCCTTGGTTTTGGCTGTAACGTACCTGCAATTATGGCAGTGCATGCCCTGGGCACACGGCGAGAAAAGCGGATAGCTTCCCTGCTGATATCTCTTGTTCCCTGCTCTGCCAGGACAGTTATCATCCTGGGGCTTGTGGGAACCTTTGTAGGCTTCTGGCCTGCGGTTTCAATTTACATCATGGAGATCCTTATCATTGCCTGCGTGGGCTGGATCCTCGGAAAGAATCTTCCTGGGGAGAGAAGCGGCTTTATCATGGAAATGACCCCCCTCAGAAAGCCGGAACTTAAATCTACCCTCAAGAAAACCTGGATGAAAAGTCGGGAGTTTGTGTTTATTGCTTTTCCACTTTTACTTCTTGGAAGTGCGTTTCTCGGGGTTGCTGATTCCCTTGGCCTGCTTTCGGTCTTCCAGAACTTAGTAGAACCTATATCTGTTGGCCTTCTGGGCCTTCCTGCATTTGCTGCAACAGCTCTTGTGTTTGGAATTCTTCGAAAAGAAATGGCTCTCCAGATACTCGCTGTACTCGCAGGCACAGCCAACTTTGCATCTGTAATGACGCCTGTCCAGATGTACCAGTTTGCTGTCATCACAACCATTTATGTGCCATGCGTCGCAACTATCGCCGTACTGAAGCATGAGCTTGGAACAAAAGATACGGTCTCGATAGTCCTTTTTACAATACTCCTTGCCCTTGTAGTGGGTATTTTGATCCGAATTTTCGGGCCTTCTTTCCTTTGAGAATCAACAAATTTTCCTTGGACTTTAAGATTATTTCATGGAAAGTAGACCCTATACATTGACCAAAATATTTATATGTTATGATGTTTATCTACATCTCTTTGAAATCATTTGTTTACCGTAAAGTATTAATACTTAGCATATCGTGTTTATCGCAATGACCCGAATTACAGATCACTTACACAAAAACGTGTTGAGTGTTATTATGGATATCTTAGAAATGGATCATTTCCGCGAGCCTG
>JADGNM010000020.1 GCA_017883485.1 Methanosarcina sp. | reverse complement strand
GCTATACTAAAAGGTCATTTTGTTGATATAAGGTTAATAAAATGTCCAATAGTCAAATATTATTGTCCTATATTGGCAGGGGTTCGAAATGTGCAATAATAATTGTTATTTATATTTTTTATAGGATGATGAAGCTATTGAATAAGTATGTTCCAAGTAGTTTGCGTAATGGATATATTTAACCGTAGCGTAGTTCTTGCAAAAGGAGGCGTCAGGGAAGAATACCGTCCGGTTTCGGATTCAAGCATAATATGTAATAGTTCCGATCCTCTGAATATAGTCGAACTCTTGCGGCCCCGGGAAGTTTATATTGCTGACCTCAACAGACTGCAGGGCAAAGGGCCTCACGAAACGAATGTCGGAATTATCAGGGAAGTAACTCAAAGGACAGATACGATGCTTGATTTCGGAATATCATCCATGGAAGAGGTAGATAAAGCTCTTTCCATTGCAGGTACTGCTGTCATAGGCACAGAAACAGGTATGCTTTCGGTAATTAAGAATGCAGCCTTTGGAAACCCTGGAAGGATCAGTGTAAGTATTGATATGAAGCATGGAAAAGTCCTGAAAGAGGACCCGGAAATTCCCGAAAACCTTTTCGAAATCGTAAAGATACTGAATAACTTCCCTCTCAAAGACCTCATTTTTCTTGATCTCGACAGGGTTGGAACTGCGTCAGGCTTTGATTCCATATTCCTTCTAAAATTGGTAGTATGCTCAAGGCACAGCGTACTGCTTGCAGGAGGAGTCCGGGATATGGAAGACCTTTTTACCCTTGAAAAGCTCGGGATAAGAGGAGCCCTGATTGCGACTGCAGTTCATTCGGGTCTGATTTCTCCGGACGTATTGAGTTCAGGACTTAAATTGGATGGTAAATAATTGATGCATATCAGGTTTTTCTCAATCTTGCGTTTGTATATCTGATATAATCAGTGGATATCTTTACATTCGAGCTACATTCAGTGGGTATCTTTATATTTGAGCAAAGGATTCCAATTTAAGTACTAAGATTTGCGAGGTTTTACAGTATGGTAAAAGAAAACGTATCTGAAGAAGATATTGAGGAAAGCACTGAGGGGAAAAGTGGAGATGGATATGTGGAGATCAAGATGGGAGGAGGCTGGTATATGACCATCTCACTAGCTCACAGTGACCGTTTCGAAAAGGAATATGTCGAGCTTGCAAAAGAACGCGGGGGAGTAAAAAGGTCCAGGTTCAACCTTAATCCTGCACACGTCAGGATGCTCGGAGAGGCCCTGATTAAATTTGCAGACGATAATGGGCTTTAACACGATAGCACTTTTCTATCGGAGGTAAGCTACTGATCAAATTTGAAATCTTCTTTTTTCATTTTCATTTTCATTTTTTTGGTTTGGCTCCCAATTGAGCATGTTTCCGGATCAGTATCTACGCAGAAATTCCAGGACCTCTTCTGTGACTTCCATTTCTATTTCTTGAGGGGGCTGAGAGGCATCGATTACAATGAAGCGATCAGGTTCTTCATCTGCAAGCCTGAGAAAAATCTCTCTGACTCCTCGTAAAAAATCTATCTTTTCGAACTTACTTTGATATCCCCGCCTCCCGCAGCGCTCAACTGAGATCTCGGGTCTGATATCAAACAGAAAAGTCAGATCAGGGACAACTGTCCAGCTTCGATGTAGATTTTTTATCCACTCAAGCGGATTTTCCAGATATTTTTTCAGGGTAATACCCTGATACGCATAGCGGCTGTCAGAATAGCGGTCGGAAATAACTGTTTTTCCATTTTCAAGTGCCGGTTTTACAAGCTTTGCCAGATGCTCGGCATGATCGGCTGTGAAAAGGAAGAGCTCAGCAAGCTGGTCGGTATTCGACTGGATAGCCTTTTCCACAGCGGTTCCAGTAAGGGTACCTCTTGTTGGTTCCCTGGTAAAAACGGGTTCAAAAGCAGTAATTTCAGGGTTCTCCTGAAGTTTTTTGGCTACAGTGCTTTTACCTGAGCCGTCAATACCTTCAAGTGTGATCAGTTTGCCTCTCATAAGGACCGTCTTTTTTCTTTAAAGGTTCTCTACTGAAACGCACTGAGTGTATTTATACTCTACAGGGAGTTTACATACAACCGACAATTCCATGGCATCAGCCCCAAATAAAATAAACATCTATTTATGCAATATCAAAAATAGCTTTGAATAATGACAGTAATAGGAGTTATCACACGGGGCAAATATGGGCACCGTCTGATTGAAACCATTAAGGAACACAGTGATTTTTCGGTTGTAACTGCTGATTTGCCTGAGTTCGTGCCCGTATTCATTGAAGAGCCGGATGAATTTCTGGAATCCATTAATTTCGACCGACGCGTTTTTTCTGCCGAAATCGTAATTACATACTCCTTGCATCCGGATCTGACATTCTCAATTGCAAAACTTGCGGCAGAGGCTGGCGTGCGCTCCCTGATAGTTCCAGGTGGACCATCCAGGGCCTCAATCCCCGAACTCAATAAGATTTCAGAAGCGTCCGGTATGAATATAGAGGTGGATGAGATTTGCTGCAGCCTTGAGCCCAATGCCTACAACAGGCCATTTACGGATATATTCGGGTCTCCTGTACTGAAAGTAAAGACTGAGAATGGGAAAATCTCCGAAGTTAAAGTAATAAAAGGTGCACCCTGCGGGAGTACATGGCATATGGCAAAAGAAATAGTTGGACTTCCTGTAAAGGATGCGCCTCCTAAAGCCGGGCTGCTAATCCAGCATTATCCCTGCAGAGCAGCCCGTGGAGATTTAGGAGGGATTCATGAGTCAGGGGAACGGCATAAGCAGGCGTTTATAAGAGCGCTTGAGAATAAGGAGTGACTATATATTCTTTGGAAAAATATACTCTAACTATGGCCAAAAAGTGGAATCAAGCTTCTATTTTTGAGATTCCTCTTTTTGTTCATGTAGGTCACCAGTAATTAAGGGGGTGAAAATATTTCCCTATCTATATCAGAAGACTCAGGGCCTGAAGATCTTGAATCAATTGCAATTGCAGTACATTTGCTTATTGGGCTGCCTACAACCATTCGAAGCCTCAAAAGAAAAGGGCTTCGCCTTGAAAAAGGGGCAATCCTTGACAGGGACTACACAGGGCCTGTGCTGGAAAAGGTATTGAAGACTAACAAAGTTATCCATGAAGTTCCCACGGAAGGTACGTATAAAGGAAAACATGTAGTTGTTGCACCCATCTGCTCAAAGGACGGAAACGTCATTGTAGCTCTTGGAATCGTAGACCTGCTGACTACTATTGACCTTCCTGCAGTTTTTCAGGAATATGTTTTCGTACTTGAAGAAGTGGAAAGTGCAAAAAAAATAACATCTATTAAATAATGAGCAATTGTTTCAGGGAACGAATTGAAGACCGAGGCTTCGATTTCAAAATCTTAAATGATTTTCCGATGTTTATTCCGGTTTTTCATATAATCTGGTCTTTCTCAGCAGAGTGCCATTCTTTGCGTGGGGCTGCCTGAAGACTGTATCATTGGATTTTTCAATTTCCCTAGCCTGAATTGCAAGCTCGGCAGCTGCTCTCATGATCTCGTGTCCGGCTGCCGCTGTCAGGCATATCTGCTCAACATCTTTTAGCATAAAACAGGCAGGGAAGTTAACCTGTGCCACCCTTTCAGCCATATGAAGAGCAGCAAGAGCCTTTGCCTTTGCATAGGGATTTGAAAAGGCTGCATACTCAACACACTTTTCAGGTTTTGCAAAGATATGAGGAAGCTCAAGTCCCTTTCCTGACTTTCCGGAAGCAACATGCTCGGTTAATTTGTCCAGTTCTTCATGGATTAGTCTTACAACACCGCAAATAGCAAGCACTTTCATTGCATCGGAATTGAAATCCGCCATCTCCACCGGGTCCAAAAACTCTCTCTTTGCTCCGATGAGAGGATCTACCGGGAGGATAATATATCCGAAGCCTTCCTGCTCAAGAGTTTCTCTGGCTTCCTTCTTTGTTGGGCCGTCTGAGACCACGATGCAGGGGAAGTCCCTCCAGACTTCGCGGGCTGCAGCGGGACCAGGAGCTGCTGCGTTAGGGCTAATAATCACTACAAAGTCTGGTTTCCACTGCTTGAAACTTTCAGTTGCTGCAGCCTCGGCGGGACCCATCTTAGCACCTGTTCCGAATACCCTTACAGTAATTCCCTCTCGCGCTGCAATCTCATCCTGGATAAGATCAATAACCTGGCTCATTCCCAGATTGCCCATTTTTATAAAGCCTACGTTGACCATTTTTTTCAAAATCCTGCGTTGACCATTTTATTCAATAATGGAATTCTTGAAGGGTTTATTAATCCTTTTGGCAATACCACTCACATATCACAGATATTTCATAAATATATTTTCGATCGATAATTTTTATTAAGTACGTTTAATCGCTCCTCCGAAAAGCTTAAAAGGAATGTGATTTATTTCAATCAAAAACGTTGACATCGATGCTGTTGTTTTGTGGTCTGTTTTGCAGAACCCGTATTATGTTTGAAAAAGTTATCCTTTGGTGGGCTTTTAATGTCAGGGCAAATATGTTATATCAGGCTGCGGATGTACCATGAAAAAGGTACCTCGGGCAACATGCACTTTCCCCGGGAGACGGTCCCGTTATATCTATAACTATACAGGTCTAGGTTTTGATTGAGTGAACTGTCCTACGCACGACTCTACTGAAAACAAAATGATTGTTTTTGATATGGATAGTACTCTTATAGATGCTGAGACCATCGATGAGCTCGCCAGGGCTGCAGGTGTTGTAAGCAAAGTAGAGGAGATTACGAAGAGAGCGATGTGTGGAGACCTTGATTTCGGGCAAGCGCTTGCAGAAAGGGTAAACCTTCTTGAGGGACTTCCCCTTGAAACTGCCCTTGATGCAGTGAATCAAATTAATCTTATGCAGGGAGCAGCAGAACTTATCCTTAACATTAAAAATAGAGACTATAAGACTGCACTCGTTTCCAGAGGATTTTCCATTTCGGCTGAAATGGTAGGTACGGCCCGAGCGGTGTGTAGTTCGGAGATGGTGCAAATGATGCCTGTGTCTTTGAAAAGGCAGGTTTTGCCATAGCTTTCAATCCCAAGCCCATCCTGAGGGAGTATGCGGATGTGGTCATAACAAAAAAAGATCTCAAATCCATTATCCCCGTTCTTGAATCTCTTACTTATCAGTATTGTAATCAGGCACAGCATGTCGACATCGAACAGTAGAATTACTAAAATGCCAGCTTTTTTGCTGGATCGGGAGGTACAATAGGAGATGCTAAAAGAATTGCAGAAAAAAAGATCAGATCTGAAAGACATTTCTGAAGAATCCAAGGAAAAAAGAAACGTTTTAAATACAGAAGCCAGCGCTCTCGCCGCAAAGCGTAATGAACTGAACAAGAAGACAAAAGACCTTATCAACGAAGCTCAGGAATTAAAAGTACTCAGGGACGAAGTAAATGAGAAGGTCAGTGAGTACAAGAATAAACGCGATGATACCAACGCCCAAGCAAATGAATTATTTTCAAAGGCCGATTCCATCAGGAAGCAAAATAACCTGGGCGGACCATCCATCAAAGCCCTGAGAAAGGATATCGACCGTCTTGAATTCACACAGCAAACCGAAGTCCTGAGCACAACCAAGGAAAGGGAGCTCGTTGGCAAAATTACTCAGCTTCAAAAGCAGTATCAGGCCAAAAAAGTCCAGCTCGAGGGCAACCTGGAATTAAAGAATATCCTGGACGATGCTCAGAAGATCAGGGATGAAGCTTCCGAATTCCATAACCAGATGGCAGATTATGCCAGACAGGCCCAGGAACATCATGAGAAAATGATTATCGCTTTCAAGGAAGCTGACAGAACAAGGGCAGAATCTGACGTCGCCCACAGGGACTTCGTAAAAGCTCAGGAAGCGGCAGACGAACAGCACAAGATTTTCATCAATGCTCAAAAAGAAATAAGAGATATTGACAAAGAAATTTTCAAGCTCAAGAAGAAAGACAAAGATGGAAAGTCCCGCGTCGTCAAGTCCGAACTCCAGAAGGATGCAAAGTCCATCTTCGAAAAGTTCAAGGGCGGTGCAAAACTTACTACCGAAGACCTGATGACTCTTCAGAGATCTGGTTTAGTCTAATTCGTCTCACAAAACAAAATTTGCGCTGCCTAAGCGCTTTAATTTCGGTTGCAGGTAATTCTACCTGCGTCCTTTTTTCACTCTAAAATTTTCAGGTACTTCTCCCTGAACTCCGGATTTCTCATGAGGCAATACTTTGCATTGTATGCAGGATCTTCTCTAATTTTTTTCCAGACATCCCTTACTTTGTCTTGATGTATATTTCCATAGGGAATAGGGATGCAGGCGCAGGGGAGAATGTTCCCTTCCGGGGTGATATGCAGCCACTTCCTGCCTGCCATACAGCCAGTTGTCCTCATGACCTGCGGAATTGCAAAAACTCTGGGACCCTCTTTTTCCCTTACTCCGGATACAAAATTGTCAAATTTTCTCAAGTCTTTTGAGGTCATGATTTCGGAAGCATGATCCATCCACCTGCCGGTGGGAACTATTTCGTAGAAGGAGAGCTCATGAACGCCAAGTTTTGCTGCGAGACTGTATAATTCTTCAAGCTCGTTTACGTTGTCCCTGGAAAGCACCACATATATATTTACAAGCAGCCCTGCTCTAAGCCCATTCTTGACCGCTTCAACTGCACACTTGAAAACCCCTTTCCTGCCTCTTACATAATCGTGCTTATCCTCGTATGCGCTATCAAAACTAACAGTCAGGGAATAAAGGCCTGCTTCTTTCAGGCGGCTGGCTCGCTCTTCGGTCAGCCCGACTCCAGAGGTAAACATTCCGCTAATGGCTTTTCCGGAGTCCACATAATTTATCAGGTCTTCTAATCCAGGATATGTCAGGGGCTCGCCTCCGTCGAATATTATGAAGGTTGTGCCCATTTCAAGTACCTGATCAATTGCAGATTTAACGGTTTCCAGTGTAAGCCTCACCTTGTTTTTTGTGTCAGGGAGAGCACAGTGAATGCAGTTGTTCGGGCACTCTTCAGTAATGGAGATTGTAACCTGGTCCGGAATCATTTTTCCCAGAATCGAGGAAAGCTGGCTTTTAACCAGGCGGTCGAAAGCCGGGCTCGGGACCGGAGGCATCCAGGTCGAACAGATTAGCCTATCTACTTCTAATTTTGCAGGTTTCTCTCCTTCAAAAATAGAAAGGCTTTTCTCAAGGTTTTTTCTCATGATAATAGACGCAGCCCCGCTGGTTTTCATTCTCATGTATTCGCCTTCTATTTCGGTATAAACTCTGAGAAGAGGGCTTTTATAAAAATCGTACTGCATGCTTTTTCCTGCACCGATGGTTTTTCCCGCCTGTTATTTGTTCACTTGCTCTTTTAATGTCGGGCTCATTTGTTCCTGAGAAGTGCCCTGTACTTTAGAATTGCAGAGGGTTTTTTCTTCAGAATGAATGCAAAGACCTGCATTGCCTGCTCAATTGAACTTCCATGAACGAATGAGAGATCTTCCCTCTCAAAAACTGCTGCCATCTCGTCAATTTCCCTGTCCGTCATCTTCCTGAGGGTCTCAAGTCCTATACGTCCCAGGTAGTGCTCTGCCTTGAATTCCTTTTCCCAGGTCTTCCGGTACTCTGAGAGAACGTTTTTTGAGACGTCTCCCTTTCTTATACCATTTGCAGCTACGTCTCCGCAAATCTGGCCTGCTCTCATTGCATAGCCTATTCCGGACTGACCGGCTGCCCCGCCAACAACCATAATTCCATCGGTTATATACTCATTTGGGAGTGTTACTATAGGGTCTCCGCCGGAAAGCCTTTTTACGACTTCAAACTCTTTGAGCCCTTTAAGCTTTTTGAACCTTTCAACCCATGCATTCAGGTAGGGTGTTGCATCCCTTCCGCACCTACGCACGTAAACGCCGATTGCGGCATTGTCGCCTCCTCGCGGGGAGTATGTGGTCTTCCAGCCAGGGGCATGGTTCCCAATGTAATATTCAAACATTTTCGGCTTCCCAAGGGCTGGAGCTCTAACTTCCAGCTCCATTCCCCAGGCAATATCTTCCGGGTGTTTCATTGTTTTCAGCCCGAGGAGGGATGCCATTTTTGAGTTTATACCATCGGAGATGATAACGAGTTTGGATTTGAAAACTCCGGCTGATGTGCTTACAGAAAATTTCTCCCCTTCCCGGTGAATATTACGAGCTTCAATTCCATTTCGAATGTCTACACCGGTTTTCATTACTTTTTCCGCATAAAACCGGTCGAACCTTGACTTGTCAATGGCATATCCGGGCGTCTCAACCTCAACTATCCTTCCCGACGGAGAAATGATCTGCATGCCTTTGAGATAATGCACCACATAGGATGGGTCTGCTGCCTCTCCGCATTTATCCAGCATGCCCTTAAAAAAAGAATTTGCAGGATGGGGAGGACTTCCAATTTCTTCTTTTTTTTCCAGCAAAAGGACTGACGAGCCTTTTTCACAGGCATTCCTTGCAGCCATCAGCCCTGCAGGGGATGCCCCAATTACAATAATATCCGCATCCATTTTTTCTACCTTCTCTACCTTTTTTCACCAGAGAATGGAAGTGTAAGCTCCTGCATAGATGCACAGCGCCACGTCAAGGATCATTGACCCGAACATGATCGCCCTGTAATTTGATCCGTTAAGGAAGAGAGCGCCGCCTCTCTCCGGAGTAGGGTGTTTGATAAAACCAAAACACTGGACAAGCATCCAGAGCCCTGAGGCAAGGGCTCCTGCAAAGTATACGGGCCCAAGATGGGCAGACCAGCCTATGATTACCGAAGCAATAACCCCGACAATCCACCAGAAGGTGACGAATCTGGCAGTAAATTGAATTCCAAAAGTCACTGGCATCGTAGGAGCGCCCTTCAGTCTGTCCCCTTCCACATCTCTGGCAACCCCTCCAAGGGTAAACGCCCAGTCCGTGACGCACATCATGAGCCCGAAACAGATAGCCGGCAGGGGGAGAATTACCCCGTCTCCACCTTTAAGGAGCCCTGCAGGGTCAAAGGCAAGCCAGATGCCTACAGGCACAAGCCCATAGGAGATTCCCACAGGCAAAAAACTGAGGAAGGTATTCCTTTTTGCAAAGATCGAATAAATAGTGATAGTTCCGGCTGCAATAATGAGGATTAGAAGAGACTCAGGGTTCAGATAAGCGGCTGCTGCGCCTGCGATCAGCAATAGCAGGAGGGCATAGACGAGCGCTGAACCCTTCGACACTCTGGAAGAAGGCAGGGGACGGTCCGGCACGTTTATATTGTCGATATCAACGTCGCAGCAATCGTTAAATACGTATGAACTGGTAATTGCCGCAAAGCCGCCTATAACTGCAATCAGGAAGAGAACAGGTTCTGGAAGACCTCCGGTCGCTATATAGGAAGCCAGGATTGCACTTGAAGCCGGGAGGGTAAGATCCATGTAGTAGAGTTCGGGTCTTAAAAGCCGGAGGTAAGGGCTGAGTTCCCCGATTCTTGCTGTAAGGGACAATTGGTTCACCTGCATTTTCTAGTTTTTACTGAGGCTTTGTATCAGGAATTTTATTTCCAGCTCTTTATCGATTTACGGATTGTTTACAGGTAGTGCTATAAAGGTTTGCATCTCAAAAAGTTTTTCTTTTTATCTTTTATGAATGGTCAGCAGCGTTTATCGGCTTTCTAAAAACTTATTTCTCATTCTTTTTCTCAGGTTCCCTGTACACCAACTTTGCTCTATTACTTATTTTTTCAATTAACGGATGCTTGAATTCCTTTTCGCAGACAAAGGTAAATTCTGCTTGCGGGTTCAGGTCCATCAATTTAAGGGTGTTTGATAGGGCTGTGCTGAGAGCCTCGTAGTCCGGAAATTTCGGTACTTCGGCATTGAATGGATATACCTCTTCCATTGCAACAGGAAATGCCCCGAAAGGTGCTTTAAAAGTAAGGAGCTGATCATAATCATTTTCTCCTTTTATCGGGCCTGGGCGGATGAGCACCGAGCCTTCCAGGCTGAACCTATCAAGCCGTTTTCCAAAGCGCAGGACTTCGGGACGGGAGGCGGATTCCGGTCCGCAGTAGAAATAAGTCCCTTTTGTGGCAGGGTCAAGCTGCTCAAGCCAGGAGGAGTGCGTATAGAGTTTCTTCAACCCATCAAGCAGCCGTGGGTGAGCACGGCAGCGCTGCTCTACAAGTTCGAGCAGTTTTCCGTCCTTTATGCACTGTTTAATCAGCCGGATTTCAGCAAAAGTTGCGTAGAGGTTATGCTTTCCCAGAAGCTCTTCCCTTTTACTGTTATCCGCTTTTTTAAGTTCTTCGGCAGTGTATTTTGAACAAATCGGACAGGAACAGGGCAGATAATTCAGTTTTTCGACGTGGTAAGTCCCATTTACCGTGATATAGCGCCCGTCCTTGGCGTAAAGTGCATAGGCTGCCGAATCAAAGAGGTCGCAGCCCAGAGCCACTGCAAGAGCGAACATCATGGGATGCCCTGCACCGAAAAGGTGGACAGGCGAGGCAGGAGAAAGCCCTTTTTTTGATGCTGCAATTATGTCAACAAGTTCCGTGTAACGGTAAGACTCCATAAGCGGGACGACTGCTCCCAGGGGATATACTTCAAAATTCAGATCTTTGAGGTGAGATGCAGCTTTTTCCCTTAATTCGAGGTGTGTTGAGCCCTGGACTGGGCCTGCAAGGAGCTGCTCGCCCTGAATCAGCTTTCTGGCGGCTTCCAGGCGTTCAACTGTGATCCCGAGTTCCTCTTCAGCCCTTTTGTAATGAACATCAGGAGGTGTGGGAATATCAAGGGGCACAATAATGTCGCTTCCTATCTTTTGCTGGAACTCAAGGATTTCCTCATTCGTTACCTCAACAGACCCGTACACCGAAAGCTGAAACGAACCTGAATCAGTCATAATCGGCCCGTCAAAATCCAAGAGTCCGTGCAGCCCTTTCTCAAGGGCAACACTTCTTAGCTCTTCCTTACGGTAAATAATATAGGAATTTGTAATCAGGATCTCTGCCCCGAAGCTCTTCATTTCTTTCGGGGAGATGAGCTGAATATTAGGATTAATTACAGGCATAACCGTAGGCGTCTCAACAGTCCCGTGGGGGGTCCTGAGCCTTCCTATCCTGCCGCCTGCGTCCTTGTCGAGAATTTCGAATATCGCTGACATGCCGGCGTTATAGATGCCCCTCAGATATATTTATCTTTGGGAATTGGATAGAAACTTTTCAAGCTATATTTAGTAGTTTAGGGAAAATCAAGATCGTGCAACTTTAGGTACAAATAGACTTTATATGATAGCACTTTATCCCAATTGTGGAATTAAGTTTAATTTTAAGACACCCTTTGGTGCTTTCTAAACTCAATTAGATACTTTTTTATATCGCACTGTCGCATCACTTTACCAGATTTTACTTCCTGCTCAGCCTCAGTTAACAGTTCATCCGGAGTTTTTCCGGTCCATTCAGCAAAGTGTTTCATGGCTAGCAAGTAGTTCCTTTCCGTGTTCGGTCTCGGGTTTAAGGTGTCAATCCACTCTAGTAACCGGATCGTTCCGCAGCTCATCAATTAGCAAAAAAAAAGATTTCATGATGATATAGATATGTTTCCCGATGGACTAACACTTTAATGGAAATATCTCCATCCAGTAATTTTGAAACATGCTATATCATGAAAACTTTGGTATGTGCAAGAAATTTAAGGTATATTTGAGGTATACGATGGAGACTAGAGATACGATATTTCTTGTTGTGATGGTTTTGTCATCCTTCATTTTGTCATTTGAGTGGCTTAGTAGGTTTGAATACAAATCCGCAAATCCACTGATAATTCTCTCGGTTATGATCCTGGTCGGAACATTAGCTGTTATGCTTATCTCTATTAACAACAAGCTCCAGGAGTTTGAAAATAGAATAGAAGCAAAGGATCGTACCCTTAAGGTCAACATGGATGGTACGGGGACAAAGATCGAAGAAAGGATGAATGAGCTCTCAAACAAAATTGATAATGCGATTTATGAGCTCAACCGCAGAAAATACCATTAGACTCTTTTCATAATCCCATTTTTTGGGTATTGAAATTTTTCTTACAATTAAATATAATTTTTGATTTTAAGTTATATAATAGCCTGACAGTGCATCCTTTATGATGCATGAATCTCTTCTCCGGACATAGTTAATTAATAATAAAAGTAGATCAATAGTTTTTTAGATAGAAGCCCTGATTTTACTTGGTTTTGAGTATGAGTATATTCTCGTTAATCCCAGTTTAATAATAAAGTATGTTAATTTTTTACATATAATTCATACCCATAAAAACATTTCAAGGGCAGGCTCCATAGTCTCGTAAGCTATATATATCGGCTCTTCTGTACTACTCAGAATATCTGAAATCAAAGTCGCCTTAAATATAATGGATCAGAAATCGAGTATCGCAAGTTATTATTACCTAGAGTTAGTATTATTTGATTACTTGTGTAAGCAGGTAGAGAAGGAAAGCTAATATGCACCTTAATCTGGAACCGATTGGAATTATCAAGAAGGTTGCAAATAAGTCGGAAATTTTAATTTATTCTGATTTTGAACAGGTCATACGAAATATTGTTTCCAAAATAGGAGAAGGGGCTGAAGTAGGCCAGAAAATCCTGGTTATTCACAAAAACAACAATAAGAAGCAGGTAGATGGTCATCAGGTTCAGGTAACTAAAGCGACATTGTTAGGAAGAAAAGGTAATTTGCTGACAATATCTAGAATTGAAGCAAATGAAGACTCCGTAATCGATGTTCGACTCGACCTTACCGCCTGATTTTCTATGTTCATAACAATGCTTATAAAATATACATAATAAAAGCTGGAAAACTCTCCTGTTCTTAATCTTCTATTCCTTTACTGGATAGCTTGATTGTCCTTCAGGAAAGCCTTGTTCTCTGAGGAGTTTAAAAGGGATTTAATTCAGTAAGCCAAAATAAATCCATAAATTTATACTGTTTTGTTCCGTTTACCTAAAATAGCAACTCTTTCAGAAAATATTTTCAAACTAGTTGCGAACCTGCAGTAAGCTTAAGATCTATAGTCACACCTATAATTGCTGCAACAAATAACATTTTGAAGCTCATCTAAAGTTGCAGTATTTAGCTTCTTGACTATAGATGTTGATTTGTGTTTACAAATATGTCAGAAGATTTAAATCAAATTTACTGCGGAAGGTCTGTGGACATGAACACTAATGTTGGTACCTCCAACATGTCGTTTTTGAAACTTATTGTGGGCAAAGGAGGCAGTAGATTTGTATCCTCTTCAAATTGCATGGTAAAAAATAAATTTCTCATATATGATGAATATTTAAGAATTTAATCAAGTTTGGGAAACATGCTCAGAAGACCCATTAAACTCTCGAACGGTGTGAAAAAATTATTGTAAATTTTTTTGGTTTGGAAATTCTCCCTTGAATTTGGAGAGGATACGTAGATTTCTATTGTTTTGCCATCGACTGTAACCAGCACCTTCCCGTTCTGTGCCGTCAAAATTCTCCCTGTCTTCCAGTGCTTCAGCCCTCTGTTAGTCATTATATCTATCACACGCTGTGGGATCACCGAATTGTTAAGTTCCAAAGTGATTGGATAGGGCACACTAGTGCACCGATTCCGAAATTAATCCATAATAATTGAATGGAGATTTTGTTGATCAATGATGGGTTTAAAATTCCATGTTTATGTACGTATTTTGGAATCGAAGCACTAGAGTTTCATTCCTCATCCGGCCTCCTCCTCTTATTTGTGTCTTCAAGGAAACATGTCACTGCAACTTTGAAATTATTTGCGAGATTTTTGTGCGGCTTATGCGGCTTAATTGCGGCTTTTGCGGTATTAATCCGACATTCCGCAGATGTCCTCAAGAATATAACATTTTTCTTGCTATCGTTTTTGGATATTTGCTCGAAAATTTGAAATCATTATCCCAACTGAAAC
>JADGNM010000283.1 GCA_017883485.1 Methanosarcina sp. | reverse complement strand
AACAAAAAATTATGTTTGAACTAAATAGTTGAGTTCGTTTGCGAAATTTTGAGTACAGTCTAAAAAAGTGCATAAGATATTTCGCTGCGTGTACTTAGTCTGGGGAGTTCGGGGTTTGTAGCCGTTCCTTGTCGCTTTACGCGAGTCCGTCCGTTCATAACGTTGTGCACCAGCTTGAAGGGGGGCTTCCTCCTCCATTACAATATTTAAAAACCATGTAATTAGCTGGCGAATTCCGTCCTCTTTATCGACAAGATAATCTTCTATGAATGAGAATAAATTAACCATTGGCTCTAAATCCTATTTTTGGTGGTGAAAGAAAAAGGATATAGAGCCAATTATAATTTTACAGAAAAATTAGTACACTGCCAGAGGGAATCTATGTATGGGGCAATTTTTGCTAAAAAAGCGGTTCTTGTTATTGCCGTATTTTAGGCTTGACGATCTTGTTTGTATAAGATATAATATGGTTAACTGGAGTGGTTCCGTGGAGTCGTCATCTGAATTAGATCTGGTTTTAGGGGAAAATTCAGATCCTATCATGCTAAATTAAAATATTTAAAAATTATTCAGAAAAGTCTACTGGGGGATTTATATTTCTGAGCAATCAAACCGAAAACCAGCGATATCGGATATATACATAGGTCTAGCTTTGCTTCTAGTCATCGGAGGCATTGCCTTGGTATACGAGAGGTGGATAGGGCATGCTCTAATAGCTATTATCAGCTTAGCGCTAATGGTCTATGCTCTAACAACCGGGGCCATACTTAAAGGAAGAATAAAGAAGAAGAGCCCGGGAAATGTCATTAAGCTTCATAAAAGGGTCGGTATTTATTTTGGAGCTCTCATTTTGGGATCGTTTATCTATGGTCTGTGGTTAAGGCTGGAGAACGGAGAATCCATACTAGCATCTGTTCATGGAAAATTAGGACTGATCATTCTTCTTATTGGGGTTCTTCAGGTAATTCCAAGCCTAATTTTAAAGAATAGAGCCAGTTACAGAATATTGCACAAAATAATGGGATATTCCCTTGCACCAATCCTGATTATTGACGCCAGCTGGGGCCTGCACAATGGCGTAATCGCCGGGACGAAGAACCTGGTACTTTTCCATTCGATAACTGGAGGCCTATCTGCCCTTCTTCTTGTCTGGATTATTATAGAGATGCTGTATCCGGCAGACAGGTCACTCGGTAGAGCCAGGATAGCAAGCTATCTTACTGCACTCCTGATAACTGCAGGTTGCTGGATTGCAGGAGGCTACAACTATTTAACGGTCTACGGCTCCCAGGTAAAACCCGTAATCCTGGCAGGGCCGCATCCTTGGGCGCACGAGGTTGTAATGGAGGCAAAAGAGCACATTTTCGTCTTTCTTCCCATAATCGCTTTCGCTCTGTCTATTACCCTGTTCGCTCTCGACAGAGACGCTTTTCTGGGTGATGCTAAGTCCAGGCGCGCCCTGACGATAACTGCCTGCCTGGCACTCTTCATGGTGCTGCTCATGTTCCTGATGGGAGCGGTCATATCCAATGCTGGACATACAGGAGCGGAGGCCTGAAATGAAGGAATCGGCGACTTCCATCGCATCAGCCGCAATCACCATATTTTTAACCGGCTGCATCATCATCGCACATGACGTATCAACCGGTTTTAGACAATCATTGGCGGCACTTACTGGCCATCATTGGATATCAGTGAGCGTGGTAGCAATAGTATTATTCGTGCTCTCCTTGGTGCTTCTTCTGGGCTCGAAGAACGCAAGAAAGTCCCTGAAGGTATACGATATAAAGCTGTGGTCGACTGCCCTGATGGCCGTGACTCTGATCATGATACTGGGAATCCTCGCAGTATTAATCGCTCGTTATCTAGCGGATTGATTCAAACACAGGATCAAATCTGATACAAAACGATTTAACTGTTAACCGTTATGAGTTTCTCTTCAGAAAACTTGCGCTACTTCCAGCAGTCACGAAAAAGAAGAGGATCAAAAACCTTGCTGTATGCGACAGGTTACAACCTCATAGTCTTCTCAATATTAAGGCAAAAAATTCAAGTTTTTAAAAGCTGATGAATATATTATATATGCATTAATATAAATATCAATAAAGGGGGGAAATCTATGAAGTTAGATGTAAAAGCATTTACACTGGCAAGTGGCATTGCATCGGGTGCGATCAGCCTGGTAGTAGCTCTCTTTGTAGTATTAACTGGGCGGGGGCTTCAATTCTTGGAGATAATTGCGCCCTTCCACCCCGGATATACGCCTACCGTATTGGGTGCGGTGATTAGCGCCATCTGGATGCTGATTTACGGTTTAATTGTGGGCGCATTGTTTGCTTATATCTACAACTATTTTGCAAAGGAATAAGATCAGCCAGCATTTAATTGGCAGGATGGCACGTTAGCAGAGCTTATCTCTGCCGAACACTTTTTGTAGCAGAAGGAGTTGAGCGATTGAAAAAAGCTGTGGTCAAGGTTGATGACTCCTTCATCCAGCAGATGCGCTGGCGGTTGAAAAGCATCTCCATATGCACCCATGCATCAGACGTGTCGAGATCAGTCCTGTGAGCGGAGTGGCTATCATAGAGTATGATGAAAGTCTCATCACTGTAGAAGGAATTCAGCACATAGTGACTGAATGCGGTTATCACTGCCGGGTCTTCAGGCCTCAGAACATCGGAGGAGAACATGAAACCTGATCATGGAAAGAGAGCCCACGAGGAGCACGGTCATCTTGATCAACCACCTGTAATAGCTACAGATATCCCAATTGAGGACATTTTCGAACATTTCAGTATATTATAGCTTATTATTTATCCCTTTCAATATTCTTCCAGCTCCACGTAATACAGTATCTTTTTCTATTATCTCAATCTTATTTTTGTTAAGTAGTGCTTCAAGGTCGGATTTAATAAAATTTTTATAGTATTCGGCTTCATAAAGAGCAATAAAATGATAAATTAAAAATTTACCAATCCTGTTTTTGGGTAAATCATAATCAACAATTACTATGATTCCTTTTGGTTTGGTTACTCTGACCATTTCTTTCAATACCTTTTCTCTTATACTCAAAGGCATATCATGTAAAGCAAACGACACAATAGAGATATCAAAACTATGTACTCAAATGGTAGATTTGTTGCATCAGCGACTTCAAATCTCGCATTTCTATATTTATTTTTCTTTTTGGCCATATTAAGCATGGCTTCAGAGAGGTCAATCCCGATAACTTCATAACCTTTTTTCGCAAATGCAAAGGCCTGTTGTCCCGTTCCCGTGGCAACATCCAAGATTTTGGAACCTTTTTGGGCATTTGTAAAATCCACCACTCTATCCCTTATACCGGAAAGAGGTATAATAATAGCATCATAAAAAGGAGCCAATATAGCAAACGCCTTTCTTACAAGTAAGTAATATTCCTTTTCTTCATCAGTTAATTTTTCTGCCATGATTTTTCCCTCAAAAATTACAATTACTGAAGTGAGTGGACAATGCTCTGACAGAAGGTTTCAACCCAGCACCTTTTTCTTGATCATCTGAATGACGAGAGGCAGGGAAATGATATGCTCGGTTCTCTCACTAGATCATCCATGCTAAAAGCATATCAGAAAAAGTATATCAGAAGGTGAGTTTAATAAGGTTTCTTTTAAACAAATATTCTCTTATCCTGATTCATGAGTGAAGTTACGAGTTTAGGGGTTGGAGTTGATCAGGCCACCCCGGTTCCGAGGAAAGGCCAGATCAGAAGGCGAATAAGGTGAATGAGATCTAGAGGGAGGGAAAACTGGTGCTGGAAGATGGCATTAATGACGTCCCATCACTGATACAAGCTGATGTGGGTATATAGTCTATTGGTGCTGGAACAGATGTAACCCTGGAGTCTTCAATGTTGTGCTTATGCGCAGCAATCCCTGGACATGATAGAAATATGATTGGCCAAACAAATATGATGAGTTCTCGTGCTGACAATAAACATATATGATGCCTTGTATGATGGGGGAACATTCGGACAACGGAACAATGATGCATCGCATGATGGATCAAAATGGCAGCACATCACAGGCTGGACCGGACTGTGCCGGTTTGTGGCTGAAGAAGGCTATAAAGCTTCATGACTTGCATCTTAGGAATCCTAAAGCAGCCGCCAACAAATAGTCTCAAATGGTAATGATGAACCAGATGATACGGGCCTATGATTGATTCCCGTAAATAAAATGACTATGGGGATGAATCAAAATGACGGTATATCTCAGGCCAGGCTAACTTGCGCTGATTTCTGGCTTCAGAAAGCTAGTGAACTACCCCTCCCTGCCGGATGGCGAGGAAGGGGCTTCTTAGTTCATTCCCCTTTCTTGTGAAAGCGAGTCCCTAAGCTCTGCCCCTAGTTCC
>JADGNM010000282.1 GCA_017883485.1 Methanosarcina sp. | reverse complement strand
TGAGTCAACTGCTCGGTAAAAATATTTCCATTCACCTTTTACTTTGATATAGGTTTCATCAACTCTCCACGAATCGTTTGTTGGTCTTAAATGTCTTCTAATCTTCTTTTCTATTTCAGGAGAATATTGATGCACCCATCTCATTATAGTACTGTGATCAACTTGAATGCTTCTTTCTATCATCATTTCCTTTAAATTTCGATAGCTCAATGGGTATTTTAAGTACCATCTGACAATTAATAAGATAATTTCACCTACAAAGTGCTTTCATTTAAAGGAATTAGATAGCATGTCACTACCTTTGATTTCCTCTTTATTTTATCTATAATTATTATTTGTAAAACTTTTTTACTGATAAGTGAACAAAAATTTCGTGATTATTCATCCCGGGAAGAAAAACATCTATAGCCATCTTTGTTAGCCATTGATTGTGTTTTTTTAGTTATACATAGGGTGACAGTTACACATTTTTTGAGTATAAATCGTTATCATTTGACTTATTTTTGGACTTAAACAATTATGAAATTTCACTATATATAACTTCTCAAATACTGTTACTCTACCCTAAGATCCAAAATCAGTTATGTGGTTATCCTCTTCAAATTTTATGGAAAATTTACTTTTTCCATATTTATCGAGAATTTATAAATTTAACTAAGTCTAAGACACATACTCAGAATGTTCTTTATTTAGACTCTATTAGCCTCACAACCCCGTCTGTGCCTTCTGAACTCATTTCCATCTCTACAAGGTAAGTATAATCCGAAATTTTTGAAAGCCCGCCTGCTCCCCTGCCGCCTACAATCAGCGAGTAGACCTTTGCGTTATATTTCTTTTTTGTCTCTTCCCAGCGTGCCAGTACCAGCTCGTCAGATATTTCTGACTTTCCATCGGTAATGAAAAACAGGTCTGCGCCCTGAAAGTCCTTTTCCTTGAGAGATTTAAGACCTGAGGCAAGGGCAGTGTTGAAATCTGTTCCCCCTCCAAAGGTATAGAGAAGGAAGTTCAGAAATTTCTCGGACATCTTTTTCCTGCTGCTGAGCTCTATCTCCAGGTGCTGACTGGTAGATGCAAAAAGGATAACTTTCATGTTCCTCTGCTGGGAAAGCATTCGCTTTGCCATAGCCAGCACCGCAGACTTGACCAGGGTTTGAGGAGCTCCGTGCATGGAGCCCGATGTGTCCACAAGCACAATCATAGGACCTCTGGGTTTTATGCGTGGAGGTCCGGTGTAATGCTTGCCAAGCAGCTGATAGCTCAGGAGTTTTCCTTCAAGCATGTCCGCATAGAACTTTCGCTTCAGAGAGGGATTCAGGAGCTTTGCGGCTTCCATAGGGAGGAGATTATTGATAGAATCGGAGAAACGCACGGTTTGTATCCTGTTTTTTCCGAAAGGAGAGAGACTAATGCGGTCACTTGGTGGGTCGAACTCCTGCCTGCCGATGAAATCCACAATTCTTCTCAATTCAGGATTATTTTCAAAAAAGGTTGAGTAGCTTTTCAGCATTTTGAGTTGCAGGTAGAAAGGCTCTTTTTTAAGCTCTTTTATGGAATAGCTCCAGTTTCTCCCGGGGAAAAGAAGGGCAAGAGTATCGAAAAGGTCCAGGTTTTCTTCCATTTCCGAGACAAATTCGCTTATTCTCTTATAAAGTCCTTCCATTAATCCTTCCAGAAATACCTGGTAACCGTCCTTCTGCATAAATCCGAGGACAGATTCCTGAAGGGTAAGCTCTGCAGAATTCCTTGTCTCTTGAAAATTCCTGCCTTCCTCAGGTGAGCTATTTCCCCACATGAGGAGAGTATCTTTTAAAATCTTTTCAAACTCCATCAGGATAGCATCCATCCCGGTATCGAGTTCTTTAAGATATTTTGCTCTTGAAACACTGGTTGAGGATTCTGAAAAACGTTCCATTATATCATAAATAAGAGGAAGAAGAATTTCCAAGCCTGCAATTCCGGCTCCCCTACTTTTTTTTGCTATTTTTTGGAGTTTGGGCCAGGCTCTTGAATTTTTCAGGGTAAGAAAAATTGGATAAAAAGCTCCGTAAACCCCGATAAACCTTTCAGGGTCCTTTATCTCATAAGGCTGCCCAAAGAGAATCTCAAAGGTTAACACCTCAGCTATTTTTTCCCTTAGCTGACGAGGAACAACTCTTGGAAAGGCTATTGTGCTTCTCAGCTCCCTTTCCAGCAGGGAACTTTTTTGTTTCTGGAGAACAAGAGAGTCCTGCCAGAATTTATTTTTTGAAAATAAGGAGTGAGGTGATTGTAAGGATGCATCCGATGAATTCTTGAAACTCTCATAGCCTTCCGTATTAACACCTCACTCCCTTTATCAGTAGCTTTTTTGCTTCTTCTCAATTGGCGTTTTTTACTTCTTTACAATGGCAATTATCTTTCAGAAATTACTCATAATTACTCAGAAATTTCCCAAGTCATTTGAGTTATAAGTCATTTAAGGTGCGAGCCATTTGAATTATCGGTTTAAATGCTCATTTGAGTTTTACTCATTTGAGTCTCGTTCATTTGAGTCTTAATCTGGACCCTATCCCTTTCATAAAACTATTGACACTGCTTCCAGAGTCGGGCACATAAACTTTTGATTCTTCTTTTGCAGGCTGCGGTTTAGGCTGTACTTGCCTGCTCTGCAGCCCAAGCATGGACTGGGCTTTCGAGATGAGGATATCGAGCTCGGATAACTCAATACTTCTGGCATCATGAAGAAGGAGAGCTTCGTTTCTGTCAAGGGTTGAAAGCCAGATATTTGCTTCCATCAGGCGCTTGAGAAGTTCCCTTTCTTCTTCAAGCCTGTATTTTACGCGTCTGACTTTATCTGACAGGGTTTCGAATTCCTTTTCAAAAACTTCTTTCTGAGATGGGGGTAATGTGCTCGCCTTTACCGCCGTTCCATAGAGCGAATCAATTTCCCTGATCAAGTTATCGTAGGGATAGATCTTTGAGGCTCCTTCTTTTTTTAAGGTATAACTGTGATTCTGGTGGGATACATGATGAATTTCGATTTCCTGTCTCAACAGGAATTCTTCTCCGCAGCTATCACAGACGACCTTCACAGGGAGTTCGTTTTTCAGGGCAATGCTTACTGCAGCCTGCAGGTCTTCTGCTTCCTGGTGCAGTTTTTCCGTACTGATCCCTCCGGATACTACAAGTTCGAAGACCGTTTTCCTTATGAATTCTCTCTCTTCAGGCAGGTTCCAGAGCATGTGTTGAAGCAGGAGAGCCATTGTTCTGTCTACTGCTATGCATCCGCTGCTGCAGGCTGCAACCTTCAGGACCTGGATAACTTTTTTCCAGCGCCTGTCCGAAATTTCAATCTCCTGAAGCTGAAGGTTCTTTCGAAGTTCAGTGATTATAAGTTCAACATCAGGGTCAACAGGAAGGTTCTTAGCGTTTTCTCGAAGTCCGTATATTGCCGAAACCTGGATACTTACAGAAGGTTCGAAATCATCAGGGCTCCTGAAAAGGAGATTTCGGAAGTTTTCATCGTCCTGGATATAGGAGAGTCTGTACCTGAACAGAAAACGGTCAAAAAGAGCTTCGAGGCTTTCGTCTTCTTCAGGAAACTCATTTGATGCCCCGAAAACCGAGAGCAGAGGCACGTCTACAATCTCTCTTCCATTATGGTATTTGCGTTCATTCAGGATTGTCAAGAGACTGTTCAGGATCGCGCTGCTCGCCTTAAAAATCTCATCCAGTAAAGCAACATGTGCAGTCGGGAGGCAGCCGTCGATTTTCCGGCGGAACTCGTCTTCTTCCAGGGCTTTTAATGAGAGCGGGCCAAATATTTCTTCCGGGGTTGAGAAACTGGTCAGGAGGTAATTAAAAAAATTTCCTCCTTCTATAGACTGACAAATGTTTTTTGCAAGCTGAGTTTTTGCCGTTCCTGGAGGCCCAAGAAAGAGGATGTTTTCCCCTGACAGTACGGCAAGGAGAGAGCCGTTTATTTCGGCTTCCCTTTCTTTGAAGTAGCTCGTAAATGCGGATTTGATCTCTAGAAGGTTTTCTTTCAGGGCCAGGCCTCCAGGCTGCAAGATGAAATGGAAAATAAACTTTCGCAGGCATTTCTCTGAACTGTTTAGCCTGATTCTATTTTGATCCTATTTTAAATCTTCCAATTATGTTTTGTTTCCAGAATATCGGAGATCTTCCTTATCCTGATGCGCAATTTGTGATTTCATGCCGTAGGCAGTTCATCTTTTCGTTTAAAATTGGTTAAAGAATGTATTTACTTGATTATGGAGTGCTTTTCGGAAACTGCCAATAAATTGATGATTATCTTAAGGACGAAGTTTTAATTAAGTTCAGAGAGAGACTGTGGAATCCAATTTTGAAACAGCCACTGAGAAGTAAAATAAATTACTATATTATCAAAGGCTAAG
>JADGNM010000281.1 GCA_017883485.1 Methanosarcina sp. | reverse complement strand
ATAGAATTAACGCTCCGATTAACGAAAACCTTTAGAAATTTCAAGGAATATATAATCAATCATTACCGAACTCGTTACGAGGCAACGGGAATCTAGGTTCGATGGTATAAGATTTTTTGGACTCGCTTGAACTCAATGCAAAAGGATCTTCAGCCGCATACAACAGCTAAGTATTGAAATGTCAACCAGTCGATAGCAGACCAATTGCGCAGATCAGGTGGATAGAAAACCTGAAAGTACCTGTATGAATTACTGCAGTTCTTCAAAGAATGGATAATGCCCGCTCTGTTCAAAGATAACCAGGCGTGCCCCGGGTATGCTCTGCGCATGTTCCTCGCTGCAAGCGACCGGGGCCTGTGGATCAAAGCGTCCCACGCAGATTATCGCGAGAACACCTATTTCCTATAACCGCTGACGATAATCAATCTGGCGCGCTACCCTTGGCCACTTCTCACACCGGTACAGGTAAATGATAGTCATCCGGGATGATGTCAAACCTGGGAATTAGGCTCTTGTCTGCATATGCTTCCACAGCAGCCTGAGTAGCTTCTTATGCATGGCCAGGCTGCCAAAACGTGATGACAGTTTCAAGCCCAAGAAAACGAACTTCCAAAAATCAAGATCAGTTAGCCGCATGCCCCATGGCATACATTTGCCTCGCACAATGGCCGGACCACCTGAAATGCTGCAATTAAAACCAGCTTCTTTACGCGCTCCGGATGAGCAGGATGTAGGCGAGAGCGCAAAGCCCACCCATGCTGTGACCTACAACGCTGAACTAACGATTAAGAAAAAAAATTAAGAAATGTATGTGGAGGTCCACTCAGGCCTTCCCGGCGGTTTTGCCTCCAGCATTTCTCTCCATTTTTCATCGGTCAGGCGGTCCTGCATGGGCTGCTTGAACTCGTAATGGCTCATCACGGGCCCGGCACCGATAAGAATTCTGCCGTCAGGAAGTTTGTATGCAACCACCAGCATGTGCACATGTCCAACTCCTTCTTCGAGGACCGTTCCAGTGTTCGCATCGGTATGGACGTCAGCCACGATTGTGGTTTTCTTAGCCTTATCGTCTACATCTTCTATAGTACCCTCAAGCTGTTCCCCGAAGTTTTTGATGAACTCATAGTCTTCTACTGTCAATTCCTTGTTTTCGAGTTCCTTTTCTGAGATATTCTGAAGCCTTGAGAGAATGTCTTCAAGATTCATGAGCCTTGCCTTTGAAACAGTGTCAAGCACACCCATTTCATCGAGGCCCTGATTTGTCATATTCGTTAAGGCAAACAGTCGGGCGTAAAAGTCGGGTACTGGCTCTACGTAGCCTACAACAGGTTTTTCTTCAACTGACATTGGCATACCAGTTGCAACCATAGTGTAACTCTGCTTGGCATAGAGGATAGTATCGTGCCTGAGTTCTGTCCAGGAAGATAGAGCTGTATTCAGCTCCTTGTCCTGCCAGGCATTGGTCTGCATAAAGGTTGGGTAACCTTTTCCGTAGTTTTTCAAGAGGGGCTGGAGTGAATAAAGCCAGGACCAGTAGAGGTTCCTGTTCCAGTCGGCTGCACTTAGGTTCGAGAACTCGGATTCCATTTTTTCATACTGAACACTGTAGTTTTCATAGCTTGAGTCGTTCAATTCGTTGAGCCAGTAAACGGCCTTTTTAGAGCCCAGAAGAGCCATTTCATCTAGCCCGCGCGGAAAGCCTCGGATCGGTCCTGCTCTCCAAATCACTAATGTAAACGGGGTTTTAATTCCACCAGTATATTCTCCTGTATATACTCCGACCATGTTTAAGAAAACATAGGAATCAGGGATAAAACGCTGTCCCATAAATCTGAAACCACCAGTACTTTCGAGACATTCGTCAGCCTGTTCAGGGGTAAGAGGCGGTACCAGAACACAGTTTCCTGTGCCCCCATAAATTTTCGGGTCCTGGTATTCGGCAAGTTTAACTTTCAATTCCTCAACCGTTGTCTTGTCAAATTGCCTCTTTCCTTTGCCAAAGACCGTGTCCATAGCCTTCATATATTCGTAGGGACCGAGATCATCGGAAAAGCCTACGTAAAAAGCCGTGACCTCATAGATTCTGTCCCAGTTTTTAAGCAGCCAAGTTTGCTTTGGAGTTCGGAAGCAATCAGGCTTGCCTGGATTGTCTGGATGCGGGCATCTTTTGCAGGATCTTTGGATGTGATCAGTTTACCCTTCAGGAGCATACTTATCCTGCCGTGCCACATAAAAGCTTTAAAATAGTTTTGCAGTTTCTCAGAGCGAGTATAATGGCCTCTTGGCACGTACTGGGAATAATCTTCCTGGTATTTGAAAATAGGAGAAAGCGCAAAGCCTTCACGTGCTTCTATCAGGGCAAGTTCGGCTTTGACATCTTCTTTTACAAATTCCGGAATTTCAAATTGATATTGTTTCTCCGCACCTGCAGGAAAAAGGGACTCATTAACAGAACCGTAATAGTCTTCTGTGCCCTGTGCCTGCGTAGACTGTATCTGAGCAGGTTTTGGCTGAAGCAGGCTCAATGCAACTGCGAAGTAGGCTGCATTTCTTCTTGCAGCTTCCTTTTCTTCCCCTGCGGCACGGTTGTACTTCTCGATAGAAGTACGTAGCAGGGCAAGGTCGGTTTTCCAGAGAGTATCATAAAACTCTCTCTCTTCTATCTGGCGAAGAGTCTCGTCAAATTGAATATGATAGAGGTGCAGAAGGGAATCAGTGGTAATAAAAACAGGGATTTCATCCTGTTTGAGTGTCGCGTACATCAAAGTTATGTACTCTTCGCCGGAATAGTAAGGATTTTATATTACCACAAAACCATTATTTTCCAGCATCTTAAGAGCCGATTCATTTAGAGGAATTTTACCGGAAAAGTTCCCATAGTTTGTAATTTTTCCCCTGTTCAGGGGTAACTCATAAGAAGGCACTTTTAGCTCTACATCGAGATCTTCAAGCTTGTAATTTTTCGCAAGGGTGGAATTCCCTGCTCTAGAGTCGGAAAAGTTTACTGCCTCAGTTTTAAGGTAGCCAGTTGAATAGTTTTCGTCATTGCTTATCTCATTGCTTATATTATTGCTTATATTATTGCTTACGTCACTGCTTTCGTTTATGCCCATTTCTGCTTTTTTTTCTGTCATGTTGTCACCGCTTAATCCGGAACTTTGCTTCAGGCATCCTCCTGTATAAAGAGAGGCTAATAAAATTAGAAAAATTAAATAAGTTAAAACTGTCTTGGTTCTGTGCACCATTATTTCGTCTCGGCCAATTTGGATTTAGTATTTGTTGGAGCTTTGCACACTTTGTACACTTCGGAATTTGATTTTATCTCCTCGATATATGGATTCAAATTATTCCTTTTTTTCAACCTGAAGTTTGCATATGGTCAAAACTTCTTAAAACTTTTGTCTCAAAAAGCCCTTCAATCCTTTTTTCTTAACGGCAGTTTCAAATCCTTTGGAGACCTTTTCTTTTTTCAGGACTTCGGCTGTGTTTTCTTTTTCGTTGATGAGAAGGGAAAAACCAAGATGAAAGCCTCCCAAAGATGAAAGCCTCCTACAAAATCGAAAACCGAAGCTGCCTTCGATGCCGAATTTGTAGGGATGCTGCTTTTTTCTCCTACAGTGGTAATTGCATAGCCGTCTTTTACTATTTGCAGTGAAATTCAAATATCCAGAAATAGAGCTGACGGTTCCTCTTTGGCGGCTCGGGATTCTTTCCGGAAAAGAATACTAAGTCCCGCAATAGAAGAACAGCGTTTTTTTATTTAGATTTGACTTTGACTGCGAATTATTTCGAAGTTATTTCGAAAACTTAGAAATCTGGTTTCAATAATACACTTCCTTGACAGAGGGAAGGCCGAGGGCAAATTATGAGATATTTGTGAAGACAACTAGGGTTTTTCCGGCGACTTTGCCTCAGATTATTCTTCGCTTTGTTCAGTCAGCTATTCCGGATAGGCTGCTGGTCTTGAGCAGTCAGAAAATCTCGCATTAAAAAAATAAGGTTCACCTTCTCATTATTCATTTGGACTTAGAGGATCTATCCTGAAAAGCAAAACCATGAATAATACGGTTACGACTCCTGTACCCCAGATAAGCGGGTCTCTGGTAATGTTCATGAGCATACCCATTATAAGCAGTAATACTCCAACTACCAGCAAAATTTGAACCATTTTGCCCAATGTTTTCCCCCCATTAATTCCTTTTAAGAACTAGTAAATTCTCAAATATTGGTCAAGGAGTTTAACCCCTATTTCCCTATTTTAAATTGTCCTTCTTATTTATTACTTGGGAGCGCGGAGGGTCACGAATACCCTGACTTTCAAGTCAGGGATGAAGTGAACCCTCGCCTCTCCTTTATTTAGATCAAACTCAAACCGTCACTCCGTTGTAAGCAGCTTTCTTAGT
>JADGNM010000280.1 GCA_017883485.1 Methanosarcina sp. | reverse complement strand
ACCATTAGCTTTTTGCCAATTCCTCTGCCACCTGTGGCATCAGTTTTCCTTACGGAATTCCTACCTTAAAGGACCACAAATGGTTTACCGAGTTCTATATCATAGATAGTTGTTGAACACTTAGGAGGATCCTCAAGACCGGAAGCCCATATGTCCATTCGTCATGACACGACGCGGCATGTCATAACCGGGCTTCGTTGCCATTTTGGCTCATGCGTATTAACCTGCTTTCGCATGTTCTACTTTACGATCCCTTAAACGGATCTTTACCTTTCGGTTCTCCATATGTCCATTTCCCTAGCGGTTTGGAACTGTCAGGTTCAGTTTTACACCTCGTTGTCC
The DNA here is from genome assembly GCA_017883485.1 of Methanosarcina sp. Taxonomy (GTDB): domain Archaea; phylum Halobacteriota; class Methanosarcinia; order Methanosarcinales; family Methanosarcinaceae; genus Methanosarcina. The sequence continues at coordinate 4,073 of JADGNM010000280.1, read as the reverse complement.
TCTGAGCTTTGCACAAATCCGTTGCCAGAAATGCACATCAGGGTAGGGACGTTCTGAATGGATAGAATGGCGGATTATTCCGCAATCCATGTTATAGCTTCTCGTCGCACCGCTCCAAAAGTAGAGGTTACCACTCCCATTGCAGTAAAGGATATTGAGACTCCAAGCACTATCGCAAGGGGCCTTAGTTTATCTTTTCCTGCGGATGTTGCAAGCACTGCAGGCAAAAGAGGCAAAATGCAGGGAGACAGGACACTTACAATTCCCGCGCCTGATGCTTTCAGAGGGGAGATAGATCCATAAAACATGATTGATCGTTATCTTGCGTTTAGTATCTATATATAGTGTTGTCCTTTAACTCAACCTCAAGTTTATCTCAAATTGAATTACGCAGTTGAACGACGAAATTAGCAGTATGAAACATCAAATCATCTAAATATGCCAATGAATGTCACTATTTGGCTTTTTTGCTCTTCAATATTGGAAAAAAGTAATTTTAAGCTTTTAAAACATAATTAATGATATCTTCGCACTATATATAGAAAAATATTATACTGAAGCTATTTACAATTGCAAGTTTTGTCCCGTAGATTCTATCAGCCTCACAACCCCGCCAATACCGTCCGAATCCAGCTCCATCTCTACAAGGTAAGTATAATCAGAAATCTTTGAAAGTCCGCCTGCTCCGCGGCCGCCTACGATCAGCGAGTAGACCTTTGCGCTGTATTTCTTTTTTGCCTCTTCCCAGCGGGCCAGCACAAGCTCATCGGAGACTTCGGATTTTCCATCGGTTATGAAGAGCAGGTCTGCGCCCTGAAAGTCCTTTTCCTTGAGGGATTTAAGGCCTGAGGCAAGGGCAGTGTTGAAGTCAGTTCCGCCGCCGAAAGTATAAATCAGAAAATTCAGAAATTTCTCAGACGTTTTTTTCTTTTTGCTGAGCTCTATCTCCATGTGCTGGCTGGTGGAAGCAAAAAGGATAACTTTCATATCCCTCCGCTGGGAGAGCATTCGCTTTGCCATAACCAGCACCGCGGATTTGGCCAGGGTCTGAGGGGCTCCGTGCATGGATCCCGAGGTGTCCACAAGCACAATCATAGGCCCTTTTGGCTTCAAGTGCGGAGGGCCAGCATAATGCTTGCCAAGCATCTGATAGCTGAGGAGTTTTCCTTCAAGCATATCTGCATAGAATTTCCGCTTCAAAGAAGGATTAAGTAGCTTTGCAGCTTCCATAGGGAGAAGGTTATTGATTGAATCGGAAAAACGTACGGTTTGTATCCTGTTTTTTCCGAAAGGAGAGAGGCGTATCCGGTCACTGGGCGGGTCAAACTCCCGCCTGCCTATGAAATCCACAATTCTTCTCAGGTCATGATTATTTTCGAAAAAAGTTGAGTAAGTCTTCAGCATTTTAAGCTGCAGGTAGAAAGGCTCCTTTTTAAGCTCTTTTACGGAATAGCTCCAGTTTCTTCCTGGAAAAAGGAGGGCAAGAGTATCAAAAATCTCCAGGTTTTCTTCCATTTCCGAGACAAATTCGCTCATTCTCTTATAAAGTCCTTCCATTAATCCTTCGAAAAATGCCTGGTAGTTGTCCTTCTGCATAAATTCGAGGACAGATTCCTGAAGGGCAAGCTCTGCAGAATTCCTTGTCCCCTGAAAATTCCTGCCTTCCTCAGGGGAGCTATTTCCCCACTTGAGGAGAGTATCTTTTAAAATTTTTTGAAATGCTATCAGGATTGCGTCCATCCCGGCATCGAGTTTTTTAAAATATTCGGACCTTAAAGCACTGTCTGCGGGCTCCGAAAAACGTTCCATTATATCGTAAATAAGAGGAAGAAGAATTTTTAAGCCTGCAATTCCGGCTCCCCTACTTTTTTTCGCGATTTTTCGGAGTTTGGGCCAGGCTCTTGAATTTTTCAGGGTCAGGAAAATTGGATAAAATGCTCCGAAAATACCAATAAACCTTTCAGGATCCTTTATCTCATAAGGCTGCCCAAAGAAAATCTCACATGTAATCACTTCAGCTATTCTTTCCCTGAGCTGGCGAGGAACAGCCCTTGGAAATGCTATTGTGCTTCTCAATTCTCCTTCCAGCAGGGAACTCGTCTGCATCTGGAGAACAAGAGAGTCCTGCAAAAATTTATTTCTTGAAAATAAGGAGTAAGCTGACTGCAGGGATGCATCCGGTGTGTTCATTAGATCTTCGTAACCTTCCATCTCGACACTTCACTCCCTTTATCAGCAGCTTTTTGCTTTTTTAATTAGCATTTTTATTTTTTACAACATTAAACCGAATATTTATCTACCGGTTTAATCAGGTTGAATTGTTCGTTTACCGGTTGAATAATTTATTTGAGTCTTAATCTGGATCCAAGACCTCTCATAAAACTATTGACACTGCTGCCGGATTCGGCTGCGGGAACTTTTGCTTCCGAAACTTTTGCTTCTTCTTTTACTGGCTGCGGTTTAGGCTGTACTTGCCTGCTCTGCAGCCCGAGCACGGACCATGCTTTCGCGATAAAGGCATCGAGCTCGGCTAACTCAATACTTCTGGCATCGTGAAGAAGGAGAGCTTCGTTTCTGTCGAGAGTTGAAAGCCAGATATTTGCTTTCATCAGGCGTTTGAGAAGTTCCCTTTCTTCTTCAAGCCTGTATTTCACGCGTCCGACTCTATCTGCCAGGGCTTCGATTTCCTTTTCAAAAATGTCCCTTTGAGCAGGAGGTAATGTATTTTCTTTTCCAGTTTCTTCATGAAGCGAGTCGATTTCTTTTATCAGGTTATCGTAGGGATAGAGTCTTGAGGCTCCTTCTTTTTTTAGGGCATAGCTATGATTCGGGTGGGAAAAATGATGGGCTTCTATATCCAGTCTCAGGAGGAATTCCTCTTTGCAACTATCACAGACAACCTTTACAGGGAGTTCATTTTTCAAGGCAATGTTTACTGCAGCTTGCATGTCTTCTGCTTCCAGGCGCAGTTTTTCTGTGTTTATCCCGCCAGAGACAACGAGTTCGAAGACAGATTTCCTTATGGTTTCCCTCTCTTCAGGCATGTTCCAGAGCATGTGCTGGAGCAAGAGCGCCATTGTCCTGTCTACTGTTGGGCATCCGCTGCTGCAGGCTGCAACCCTCAGGACCTGGATAACTTTTTTCCAGCGCCTGTCCGAAATTTTGATCTCCTGTATCTGAAGGTTCTTTCGAAGTTCAGTTATGATAAGCTCAACATCAGGGTCAACAGGAAGGTTCTTTGCGTTTTCTCGAAGTCTATATATTGCCGAAACCTGAACGCTTTTAGAAGGTTCGAAATCTTCAGGATTTCTGAAAAGGAGGTTCCTGAAATTCTCATCGTCCTGGATATAGGCAAGTCTGTACCTGAACAGGAAGCGGTCATAAAGGGCTTCAAGGCTCTCATCTTCTTCGGGGAACTCATTGGATGCCCCAAAAACCGAGAGAAGAGGCACGTCTACGATCTCCCTCCCATTGTGGTATTTGCGCTCGTTCAGGATTGTAAGGAGACTGTTCAGGATCGCGCTGCTTGCCTTAAAAATCTCGTCCAGTAATGCAATATGGGCAGTCGGGAGACAGCCGTCGATTTTCCGCCGGAACTCGTCTTCTTCCAGCGCTTTTAATGATAAGGGACCAAATATCTCTTCAGGGGTTGAGAAGCTGGTCAGGAGATAATTAAAAAAGTTTCCCCCTTCGATGGACTGACAAATATTTTTTGCAAGCTGAGTTTTTGCCGTTCCCGGAGGCCCGAGAAAGAGAATGTTTTCTCCCGACAGTACGGCAAGAAGAGAACCGTTAATTTCGGCTTCCCGCTCTTTGAAGTAACTCATAAATGCGGATTTGATTTCCAGAAGATCTTCTTTCAGGGCCAGGCCTCCAGGCTGCAGCATGAGATGGGAAAACAAACTTTCGCAGGCGTTCCTCAAATCTGTTTAGTCTGATTCTATTTTGATCCTATTTTAAATCTTCCAATTATGCTGGTCGTCCAGCGTTATATGATTGGTGTTTTGAAGCACTTAAATGTTAGAAGATTTCTTAGTGTCCACTTTGAATCTGTAATCCCTGCTTCTCTTGCA
>JADGNM010000279.1 GCA_017883485.1 Methanosarcina sp. | reverse complement strand
ACAATTCCAAGATAACGGCGGGCGGCCCTTGCATACCCCATCCTTTAGGTTGGGGTGGCCGCCCGCAATTTGATTTTTTAAAAACGGTATATTGGCACTTCTTTTCTATAATTTTTCTAAATTAGGGACAGCCGCACTTCGTGCGTGACAAGCTCCGTTGAAGACGCAGTAATGTTCCTTTGGTTCTATCTTATTACCAAAAAATGACTAGAAATTAAGTTCATTAAAAAGTAGATTGATATCAATGTCGCATCTTTTCACAGCTTTATGGAATGCCTCCCTTCAAGCGCCTCATCGTGCGAGTCTTAGGTTCCTGGGCAGACATATTGTATATGCCAGTTTACAGCCTCATCGCAATGTTAACGATATCGCTGCTCGTCTATCTTTTCTACAAAAATCCAGTACGTCTTCTCTACAGAATACCTTCTCCCTGGGCCGGATGATGATTGGTGGACAGATGATTGCTTCAACTGCTGCCCCCAAAGCTTTGCTGGATGGATCCCATAGGTTCAGACACGCTCATGATTATCTGGACCAAAGGCTTCTGAAGCAACACCCCTAAATATCAGGGGCATTTACCGGTGGGTAAGGGATCCCTTCCTGCTCTCAGCACTGATCATGATGCTGCTCACTCCCTTTATGACTGTAAATATCCTTGTAATATACATTTTGACCACCATATACCAGTATCTGGGATCTCTGCATTGGGAAAAGAGATGGTATCACAGTTTGGTGACGAATATAGGGAGTACCAAAAACGGGTTCGCAGGATAATTCCTCACTCGGAGATATCATTAGAGATTTTGATTAACTCCCTACTTTATACAGCAACAACTTGTCTCTTCAGTTTAAACAGACTTTGCTTAGCTTTTTCCTACATATCTATGTAATGTCCTACCAGATTGTCCAGTGGTCTGAATAATATTTTTATAATAGTTGTTCTTAGTTTTAAATTGTATTTTGTATCCTTATAATCTACCTCTGCAGAAACAGATCATGTAGCTAACGTTGCCAAGCTGCTGTTTCCAAAAAAACGCTTAAACGTGATTTTGAGAGAAATTTAATTCAATAATTATCATTGGAGAAAAAAATGAATGACGATGTTGACAGAAGGGGCATTTCCTGGTTCCTCGCACTTGCTTTCATCCCGACCATTGCATTGTCCCTGATAATGAGCAGCATACAGGATAGCCTTGCTGGTAGAATAATCATCTATAATAAGTTATTTTTTCTCACAGTTATGTTCTTCCCTGGTATTTCGGCTCTCATTGTTAGAAAATTCATTAATAAGGAATGCTTTAAAGATCCGATGATGAAATTTGGCTCATGGAAACCTTATCTGCAGGTTTCTCTGTTTATTCCACTTCTCTACATCATAATTTATGCAGTTACCGGTATATTTTATCCGCCGGATTTCACACTGAAAACTTTTATGATCCGGGCTGGAATCGAAGAAATGCCTTTCGATATATCTTCGTTTATTCTTGTGCTTTTTATTCTCACACTTGTAGTTGCTCCTATCATAAACTTCATTCCGGCTTTTGGAGAAGAATATGGCTGGAGAGGTTATCTGCTCCCGAAATTAATGCTTCTTGGACGAAAAAAAGCACTCGTAATCTCAGGTATAATCTGGGGGCTCTGGCATCTGCCTTTCGTGTTCCTTATTGATTATAAGAGTTATCCGGATAAAATGGCAGGAGGCCTAATATTTACTGCCCTGATAACTCTTCTGGGAATCTATATCGGGGCTTTGGCCCTGAAAAATAAAAGCACGTTTCTGGCCTCGTACATGCACGGAATTTTCAATGCACAGGATCACGAGATCTGGACTATAATTTATCCGAATTATAATCACCTGATAGGGGGAGGAGAAGGACTCATAGGAGTTATCGTTCTGCTGCCAGTTGCTCTATATTGCCTGAGAAAAACCGAATTCAGTTCTTTCCAATAGCAGTCCAGATTACTGAAGGAAAATATAGATGGTGGGGTTAAGTTTTAATCATACAAGCTTATGGCCTTTCAGTTTCAAAAGATAGTGATAAAAAGGAGCCACAGTGTCAAATCCTGAAAGCAAGTTCTCAACTAATTCGCCGCTGAATAACTGTCCGTCAATTTGTCTATTGCAAACCAGGTAAAGATTTCTCCTCTGATACCAATCTTGAATTTCTTTGGGTTTTGTTTCGTCAAATATTTTTTTATATTTTTCTCCTTCTATCCCAAAAACTCTTTGTTTTGCATAAAATGAAGTGAGTTTACGAAACTCTTCCGGTGCTTCATCAATCACTTCTCGAAATTTATGCATCGTGTCCGGTGATGCTTTGTAAAATCCCATGCCGTAACGATAGGAAGATGGGGCAATTTCGAAAAAATATGCAGGAGCATCCATCCAATCCTGGCGTGGTCTTCTTAAAGTCAGCCACATAGTTGTTTTGTAATGGCTCTTGTTATCGGAAAACCTTGCATCCCTATAAATTCTCGAAACAGCTTTTGGACCAACCACAAGCAGTGGATCAATAGCCAGCATGTATTCGCTTAAATTCATTGCTAAATTCTGCAGTGGTTCTTGTAGATATTTTTGATATCCCTGTTTATGTTTTTCAAACCACTCTTTGTTGTTATTTTCTCGGAGGTCACTCAAAAACTTTAGCGTTTCCGGATAAAATCCTTCAAATCTTTGTTCTTTATTATTCATACAGCTCCATTACTGCGGATATCTGAAATAATATCCTCTTTATTAGCTAACTCGTCTTGCCTTTGGCCAAGTTTAGCTCGCATCCTCTTTGATTTTTGCTTATAGTTTTACTTTCAGCAGTTTGTTGGGCAGAGGTCATAGAAACTTTATAACATCTAATTTAGTTTAGTAAACTCTGTTACTGATCTCGAATCCGGTTTCGCCTCACCTAGCTTAATGTCTTTTTCTTTGACTGTATAAAATAAAAATTTCTGATATTTTTATATTTGTTGTCGATCAATATAATAATTAGTATTATAATTAATCCAACTATTCTAAATGGTGCAGAACGTGAGTAAGTGTGTACTGTGTATTATACTGATATTGTCGACATTGTGTTTTTTTATAGTAGATTCTTCTGGAAAAAATACAACATGTCTAATAAATTGCATATCCACTGAAGCTAAAAATCAATCTTTTGCTGGTTACGGCATGGATGGGAGTGCTAGTAGAACAGTATCTTCTGTTCTCACTGTGAATGAAACCTTTGCTAGCGTCGGATTAAGGGAAAACGACAATGTGAAGAAATCTGGAGGCTTTCTCACTTACGAGGCTTATATTACCAACACCGGAAAAATAAGATTTGCAAACCCGGTCATATATGGATTACCAATACCAATCCTTAAAAAATATGGCAAGATCCCTTTTGGATTCCTGAGCCCTGGCAAATCATGGACTCCAAGTGGAATATACAATGCTACCTTAGATAATGTGAGCAACAATGGAGGTGGCAATACCTTAAACTCTACTGACGCTGCTTACGACCAGGTAAGCCCTCGAAGCAGTAGAGTGAACACACACAAATACAGAATCATACAACCTGTTTCTCCCCCACGCAAATATCATTCCTCGAACACCAGTTACCTTGGCGAATCGAGCCACTTCGTCGGTGCAGATGGTCACACAATAACACTTGTGAATAACGAAAGTGCAGTTGATCTCAATTACAAACAACTTGTTGAATTCATAAAGGAAGACAAAACCAATGAAATTACATATAACAATACGAGTTTTGTGTGTTCCGATACAGCAGAAAGAGTTCACAACAATGCTGAAGCAATCGGATTCAGATCTGCCTGGGTTTACATAGACTTTGAAAACGAGAGTGCTACTCTAAATCCAGCGACAAATGCTTTGGTAGTTGGCCACGCCTGTAACCTGTTCAATACAACAGATAAAGGGTTAATTGCCATCGATTGCACAGGAGGCTCCTGCCCTTCTGATGCAGATGCAAGTATTGATTTGTCCAAATGGGACAATGAAGTATCCTTAGTCAAAAATGGAGAATATATCCCAAGACTCCTGTACTCATTCCCAGGATCGGATAAACTGAAAGCATTTTTATCAATGGGCACAATTGCCGACTTTTACATATTCTGGTGAAGCGAAAATCAGGTAGCTGCAACCGATTAGTCCGCTTGAGCGAGCAAAGAGAACGAAACGGACCTCGTGCTCCCGAAGCGAAACTCGGGAAGCGAAACTCGGGACGGACAGCGCATCGTCGAGCCGCAACTCGACAGGCACAACTCTGCTGTTGATAACAGTGATTAAGCATCCTGGTATTGGGGAATTAGGAGTGGGGGGAGTTATAAAATAGAGATGATAAGATAGTGTCGCAAAAGTACACAACTGTCTAATATATAATAAAATGTTATACGTTTTATTTTCTCTGTTTCTGTCACAAATAGAACTATTTATATACAAG